>CAYMST010000022.1:0-30059 GCA_964393115.1 uncultured Roseivirgaceae bacterium
CTTCCAAACGCTTGGCTTTTACTACTGGAAAGATGTTCTGCTGAACATAATTTTTAACTGCCTTTCTAACTCCCCTGAAATCATAAACTTTTTTAATGGCGAAGGCTGACGCAGCAAATAATATTACTAATCCGGCTATCATAAGTTTCTTTTTCATAAAACATTAATTTTTATAATTCTCTTTTCTTGATATGAATTCACACTACGAAAAAAGGCAAGTCAGTCTGGTTCTTAAAATATATTCAACCAACAGAACGAGAAGATCAACCAACGGCTATTCACTCAAATTCTCACGGTTGTATCCATAAAACCAAGGTTCATTGATAAACCATATCCGTTCGTTGAACATATTACTACTAATAGGTTTAAGAAACCTATTTTTGGAGTAGCGAAACGAGCATAATGTTGAATCCAAATTATTGTGTCAATAACAAAACCAGTACGAGATAAATGCAGCTTTCACGAATTTCACCCCCATGAAACAGTTAAGAGCACAGAAGTTAGTAACACACGTTCCGTTTTGGCTCGGTTATGCCACGCTGTTATATTACCTCCCAATATCTAGACTAGAGGTAGAAAACACCGTGCTTAGAACTGTCATTCTGCTTATCCCACAAATCGCCGTTGCCTATATTGGTATGGAGGTACTGGTTCCTCGATATTTTATAAAGCGTAAGTACCTATTGTTTTTTGGAGGGATCCTGGTTTTATTAATCCTCGCTTCGCAATACCATCAAGTTATCCGACATCTCACACTTTTTCAACCGCCAGAATTTGATTTTCAACCTCGAGAGCATTTTGGTAGGCGCGGTCGAGATCAACAATGGCAACATCACCGATTCAATCCTGCAAAAGGGTTTGTCTTCGTGCATACTTTTTTTAGTGTCGTTACACTATTGGTCTCCGTGGCTTATAAAATCAGCCTGTTGGCATTGAAGAAAGAAAAAGAAACAGAAGAGCTAAAGAGTGAGAACTTACATGCAGAGCTAAAATTTTTAAAATCTCAAATCAACCCTCACTTTTTATTCAACGCGTTGAATAACATTTATTCACTGTCTGTAATCAAATCAGAAAAAGCTCCGGAAGCAATCTTAAAGCTCTCTGATATTTTGCGTTATGTCATATATGAAGGAGCTGAAGAAAAAGTACCTATTTCCAAAGAGATCGATTATATTGAAGGATATATCAACTTGGCTAAGTTAAAAGATGACAACATCGAGAACATTCATTTTGACTATTCCAATGTGGACCGTAGCATCATGATAGAACCCATGTTGTTCATCCCATTTATTGAAAACAGCTTTAAGCATTCGCGAATTGAAGATACGGAAAACGGTTATGTGGACATCAAACTTTCTTCTGATAAAAGTAAAATTGATTTCACGGTAAAAAACAGTATCTCCTCCACTCCGTTCTCGAAGGATAAAATGGGAGGTATCGGACTTCAAAATATAAAGAAGAGGTTATCCTTGCTCTATCCAGAAAAACATATTTTACAAGTCGACAAAGGCGAAGATTATTTTACTATTCACCTAAACATCACCTATCAGTGAATATTAACTGCATTATTGTAGATGATGAGCAGCTTGCTCGTGCATTGATCAAAAACTTTGTCGATAAGACACCTTCTCTGACATTGATAGGAGAATTCAAAAACCCATTGGAAGCCATTGATTTCATGCAACTTAATGAGGTCGATCTTATATTTCTAGATATTCAAATGCCAGATCTGACAGGAATGGAAATGGTTCAGAGTTTGGAAAAACCACCTAAGGTAATCTTCACAACAGCTTACTCAGAACACGCGGTTACAGCTTTTTCTTTGGATGCTGTGGATTATTTACTTAAACCTTTTTCCTTTGATAGATTTCTCAAAGCAGTCAATAAAGTAAAGTCCAGAATAGCCCAAACAACAACACCTTCATTACCAGTAGCAAAATTAAGAGACCAGAAGGGAAAGAAGAAGGATTTTATAACCGTAAAGGCGGATCACAAGCTACATAAAATCGCCTATACTGAACTTAAGTACATTGAAGGACTTAAAGAGTACGTGTCCTTTTACACCAAAACTAACCGAATAGTAGCGCTCGAATCTCTTAAGAACCTAGAAAACACATTGCCGAAAGATCAATTTATTCGGGTCCACAAGTCCTATATCGTACCCATTCGATCGATTAAAAACCTGGAAGGAAACAGAATAGATCTTGATGGCATTATTATACCTGTTGGGAAAATGTATCGGGATACCGTACTCAAAAGAGTTTTTGAAGAGGACTAGCTTTACTCAACTCAATAACTTTTAGAATATCGTAGTAATCAAAAGTAATGTATAGGCGGCAATCATTAGCCAAAGTGTATAAGAAGCTAAAACAGGGATAATCACGACGTTAAATACCATCAGCAACACTAATCCAGCTAACACAAAGGAAATAAGCTTAAGGAGTTTTTTGGTTTTCGAACTCATAATTTCTGTTTACGTGGTTTGAGATCTAATTGTCTATGTCTTTTATTACTTGACCAAAAACGTATGCTTAATCCACTAGGGCGTTTCGCAGCCAGCATTGTCGATAAAAGACGATTCGAATTTACAAAATAGATTTATATCTGAGGGCAACCTTCGAAAAATGATCGTTGAAGATAAAACTTAATCCGGTTAGGTGTAGAAATAAATACAACTACCCTTATTCTTTCGAAGCCTTTAATCGTGCTATTTCTTACGGTCTTATCTATCAGAACAATATGATTCAGCAATTACAGTAAATCGATTACCTCAAAAAAGCTACTTTTGCGCTGCAATGGCGAAAATCGGAACAGATATTAGCGATGCAGCCAAACTCTTGAAGGCTGGTGAAGTTGTGGCCATACCCACCGAGACGGTATATGGCTTGGCTGGAAATGCATTTTCGCCAGCATCTATCTTATCCATTTTTGAAAAGAAAAAACGACCTTCTTTTGATCCGCTAATCGCACATATCGACTCTATTGATAAGGTAAAAAAATGTGTTCAGAAGATCCCCAACCAGACCCGGTATCTCATGGAAAAGTTTTGGCCGGGACCGTTGACTATTGTCCTGCCGAAGAGCGATTTGATCCCAGACGAAATGACATCTGGATTGGATACCGTTGCAGTCCGAATGCCCAATCACCCGCTCACATTGCGCTTGCTTTCGCAACTAGATTTTCCATTAGCCGCTCCAAGCGCCAACCCTTTTGGTTATATCAGTCCTACCAATGCTCAGCATGTGAAGGATCAATTGGATAACGAAGTAGATTATATATTAGATGGAGGTGAATGCCAGATTGGTGTCGAGTCTACCATTATCGGATTTGAAAACAAAAAAGTTACCATTTTCCGTCAGGGAAAAATCACTAAAGAGGATATCGAACGCTGCTTAGGACAGCAAGTACAAGTGCAGGTAAATGTCAACAACAGCTCAAACCCACAAGCACCGGGGATGTTAAAAAGTCATTACGCCCCTAAGTGTCAATTGATCATGGGGAATATCAAAGAGTTAGCGCATAAATATCAAGATAAAAAGATTGGAATAATATCATTTAAAGGCGAACTTGGCCTCGATTTAAAGAAAGGGAGCGTACACATGATGCTTTCCCCAAAAGGATATGTTGAAGAGGCAGCTAGACAACTTTTTTCTATCCTTCGGAAGTTGGATCAAGAAAATTTAGACCTCATCATTGGTGAGTACATACCAGATAAAGGCATAGGCAAAGCCGTCAACGATAGACTACGCAGAGCAGCTGCGCATTAAACATGTATTTACCTTTTAGTTTCAACAATATAATTATGAAGACTGTAGACAGTTTTGATTTTAAAGGGAGAAAGGCCCTTATTCGAGTTGACTTCAATGTACCATTAAATGGTGACTTTGAAATTACCGACGACACCAGAATACGAGCTGCAGTTCCTACCATCAAAAAGATCCTTAGTGATGGAGGTTCGGCCGTACTAATGAGTCACTTAGGGAGACCTAAAAGTGGCCCTGAGCATAAGTTTTCATTAGAGCATATTGCTGCTCATGTTGGTTCAAAATTAGGGGTAGATGTAAAGTTTGCCGATGACTGCGTTAGCGAAGATGCTTTTGCAAAATCTGCTGAGCTACAGCCTGGCGAAGTACTTCTTTTGAACAACTTAAGGTTTTACAAAGAAGAAACTAAAGGAGACGAAGCTTTCTCAGAAAAGCTCTCTAAGCACGGCGATGTGTATGTCAATGATGCTTTCGGAACTGCACACAGAGCACACGCTTCTACCACCATTGTAGCGAAGTACTTTGAAGACAAAGTAACTGGTTACATCATGGAAGCAGAGCTAAAAAATGCCAAAAAAGTATTAGAAAGTGGTGACAAGCCACTTACGGCAATCATGGGAGGAGCTAAAGTGTCTGATAAGATATTGATCATCGAAAAGTTATTGGATGTGGCTGACAACATCATCATCGGTGGTGGAATGTCTTACACTTTCTCAAAAGCCAGAGGCGGGAACATTGGAAAGTCCATTTGTGAAGAAGATAAGCTAGAGTTGACATTAGAGCTCGAGAAGAAAGCTGAAGCAAAAGGCGTTAAGCTGATCTTACCAGTTGATAATGTCATCGCTGATGACTTCAGCAATGATGCCAATACGCAAATTGTAAAGCGAGGTGAGATACCTGAAGGATGGGAAGGTCTAGATATCGGACCCGAAACCAGAGAGCTTTTCGCTAAAGTAGTAGCAGAATCCAAAACAATCCTTTGGAACGGACCAATGGGCGTTTTTGAATTTGACACGTTCGCTAAGGGAACAGATGCCATAGCTAATGCGGTAGTAAAGGCTACTGATGACAACAGTGCTTTCTCATTAATCGGTGGTGGAGATTCTGCTTCTGCTATCAATAACTTGGGATACGGAGAAAAAGTATCCTACGTATCCACGGGTGGTGGTGCTCTTTTAGAGTATATGGAAGGAAAAACACTTCCAGGCGTTGCTGCACTGGAGAATTAATAGTCATTGTTGCAAAAGGTAATGGGTGATACGTACTCGTTGCCTTTTGCACATTTAACTACTCGAGCCTAAATAGTTGAGACAACAAATTAAAATACGCTTTAACTTTAAGACTCAACCTCATCACTAAACCCCTCATCTACAAACAATTACAATCAAAACATCATCAAATAAATTCCCTTAGAAAAGTCTTTACGATTATTTTTCCAGATATTTCATTGACATAAACGTCATGTTTGTCATTAATCAGTATACTAAATGATATTTATTACTGATGAAAACATTACTTTTTACTTTGACATTTTCAATTGGGGTGCTAATGACTAATTTATCCTTTGGTCAAGCCAATTTTGGTCTAAGATTCGGAGGGCAACTCACTAATTTACCTGAAAACTACGACTCAGAATTTGAAGACCTTGAATCTGATCTGGAAAACAGGCCCTCATTTCATCTAGGTTTTGAATGGGACAATCCTGTGAGTGAGAATTTCAGAATGCGTTACGGACTTTTATACTCCAAAAAAGGAACACAGATGGTAGATAAGTCGGATGGCATTAAATCCAAAGCAGCACTTGACATCCATTACCTTGAGGTTCCAATCAATTTTGTGTATTACTCGGAAGGTCTAATGTTAAGTGCTGGACCATATTTAGGTGTAGCTATGGGAGGACAATTCAAAGCAACTGTCGAAGGAGAGTTTAATGGTCAAAGTATTGATGATGAACGGACTGTTAAAGTTAAATCTACCTTCGGAAGCGTTTCAATGGAAGATACCGATTCAGAAGACCTTTACATAAATGCTCTGGATTTTGGCTTAAACTTTGGTATTGGTTATCAGTTTGACAACGTATCTTTAAATCTAGGGTATGGCCTTGGACTAGTCAACTTGACTCCGGATGTAGAGGGTAGTGGCGGAGAATTTGACCCGAGTGATTTCAGACAAACCAATAGTGTTATTTCGTTATCATTGACCATTTTTACATCGAAGATGAGATAATAAATTTCGGCGATATAGTAACTGTATTAACAATTGGTTTAATTCAATATGCTATCAATGTATTGAATTAAACCATTTTTTTTACTACCCGAAAGTGAATGGTCTAGACCTATTCCGGTAAGGAAATCACAAATGTAGTTTCCTGATCAGTCGATTTCACTTGAATTTGTCCGTTATGCATATGAATGAT
The DNA here is from genome assembly GCA_964393115.1 of uncultured Roseivirgaceae bacterium. Taxonomy (GTDB): domain Bacteria; phylum Bacteroidota; class Bacteroidia; order Cytophagales; family Cyclobacteriaceae; genus CAYMST01. The sequence continues at coordinate 6,181 of CAYMST010000022.1, forward strand.
CTGCCTAGACAAACTTAATCCTACACCCGTACCTTCATTTTTAGTGGTATAGAAAGGGATAAATATCTTCTTAAGCGTTTCCTCTGAAATTTTTGGCCCATTATTCCGAAAGGAGATCTCGTGCTTAGCTTCACTACGTAAGTAGGCAACAGAAATGTATGGAGATTCTGTTCCTTTTAGCGCTTCAATAGAGTTCTTAAAAATATTGATAAAGACCATTTCAATCATTCCTGGATCGACATGAAGCTCTATTTGATTAGAATTTAGCTCATTTTTATATTTAATACCGTTTAATTCAAGCTGTTCTGTTAACATGGTCCTTGTAGCATCAATAATCGTTATCAGCGACACCTTCTTCAATACAGGCTCTGGCAGATTGGTATAGCTACGGTAAGACTGAATAAATTGATTTAAAGATTTCGATCGTCTATGCACTGTCTGGATTCCTTCCTTGACATCCTCGAGAACATCGGGGGTAATCGCTCCATCTGATACAGTTGTATTCAAGAAGTCACTAATAGAAATAATGGGGGTTAATGAATTCATTATTTCATGACGTAGCACTTTGGTAAGGTTTTGCCAAGCTTCGACCTCTTCATTTTGAATTTCATTCGTGACATTGTAAATCCCGACAAGCCTAACCTCCTGATCGTTCATTTTTAACCCATTTACTTGAATAATCAAGTTTAATTCTTGCTCTTTATATACTCGCCTGCTTCCAGGAACAGTGGAAGTGATCACTTTATAAATTTCTGGATTTATAGATTCTAGATCTGATATATTTCTAAATGAAGGAACACCTAGGATTTTTTGCGCCTCCTTGTTCAGCAGATCTACATTTCCATGGTTTTTACTTTCTGGTGAAAACACGTACGAGACTAATCCAGTCTGTAGATGTTGAACAACAGTTTTTAAATAAAGTGCGTTGAGTTCTCTTTCTGCACGAACAGTTTTTAGTTTGTCTAGGACCTTGGTAATGGCAACATTGAGCGCCTCGATACTTGGATCATGATGGCTATCGACCAAAAATCCAGATGTAAAGTCGTTATATTCGATAGACTCTATAAACCGGGTAAGCTTTCGATTTGTCCGAGCGACTGTCTGATACAGTCTTAGAGATAAAGAGAACGCAACGAATACATTTAATAATAACCACCAGCTATTAAAAACCATCCCCATCCACGAAAAAACAGCTGAAGTAACCAGAATCAAGCATACGTAAAAGAGTATTGCTCGTTTAAACTTACTAAAGCCCATATTTTTCCAGTCTGCGGTAAAGAGAAGTCCTTGTTATCCCTAGTTCACTAGCTGCTTTTGAAATATTACCATGACTAAGCTTAAGCGCCTTCTGAATGAGAATTTTCTCTACATCTTGAATATTTAGTTGGTCAAGCGAAAGCTTTTCCGTTTTTTGTGCACTCGTATTTCCGAAGTAAATATCATTTTCTGTTATTACCGTGCCTTGACATAGTATTACAGCCCTCTCAAGGGCATGCTGAAGTTCGCGAACGTTTCCTGGCCAGTCATAAACTTCCATTTTCCTCAATGTATCTGGTGAGATATCCGTCACCTTCTTCTTGTATTTTTGATTATAGTATTTCAGAAAATGGAAAGCCAAGATAGAAATATCCCCTGACCGATTTCGAAGAGGAGGTAGATTGATGGTGATCGTATTGATCCGATACAGTAAATCTTGTCTGAATTCCGCTTTCTCTACCGCATCGTATATAGGTAGGTTTGTGGCCGTTATTAATCTTATATCAACGTCTTTTTCCCTAGAATTTCCCAACCTAGTCACTTTTCTGGATTGCAACACTGAAAGCAGTTTAGCCTGCAAAGGCAGGCTTAGATTTCCTATTTCGTCCAAGAACAGGGTTCCCTTATTTGCCAATTCAAATCGACCTACCTTATCTGTTTTAGCATCGGTAAAGGCTCCTTTGGAATGACCAAATAGTTCACTTTCGAACAGATTTTCCTGTATGGCTCCTAGATCCACGTTCATAAACACCTCCTTGGATCGAATGGAGCTACGATGAATGGCTCGCGCTATCACTTCCTTACCCGTTCCATTTTCACCCAATATCAAAATACTGGCATCCGTCTGGGCAACACGTGTAATCACATCCAATACTTCCTTGATTTCGGGGCTTTCCCCAATTATATCTTTGAATGGATGATCGATATCATTCGCCAGTGCATGCTGTTTTTCTTTCAGTTCATTAATTTCTTTCCTTGACTGCCCCAGTCTGACAGCAGTATTAATCGTGGCCAACAACTTTTCATTCTCCCAAGGCTTCAGCACAAAGTCAGTAGCACCTGCCTTAACGGCCTTCACAGCCATAGATACATCTCCATAAGCCGTTATGAGTACTACTGTGGCTTTAGGGTCAATTTCTAATATTTTTTCCAGCCAAATAAATCCCTCTTTCCCACTGCTTACCTCCTCCGAGAAGTTCATATCTAATAATATGGCATCATAACTATTGTTGTTAATCAAAAAAGGAATTCTATTAGGGTTAGTTTCAGTGTCCACCCTGTCAAAATACCTTTTTAAGAATAGTTTAGCTGCGATAAGCACGTCCGCATTGTCATCAATAATTAATATAGCTGTATTGTTAGACATCTCATTAAGCTTAATTCCATTTATTGTAGTCAAAAATCGTACCCATCTCTAATTCTCCTAAAATACACCTTTTGCAGCTAAAAGTGTCCGAAAACGAACAGTTGATGTTCGTTCTAATACACCTTGAGTAGAAAAAAGCGCCTCAAACAGGATTCTTTGGGTTAAACAAGGTTTGGCATGGATGTTGTCTTTTATAAGGCGTTACCAGAAAATGAAAGAAATGCAACACTTTATTCCTGTTAAATTAGAACTGCTAAATTTTTAAGATAGGTGTTGCGCCTTGAACTTTCTTTTTTCTACTATTTTTTTCTTGAATCCGCGAATATTTACTAACCATGAACTCGCAGGTATTTAAGATATCATTTGGGAACGAGTCAGCCGGTAAAGCACCTGCTGGCTTTATCTCAACGGTGTACTAATGGTGTTTAAAATGGTTTAATCATGGAATTTTACTTTATATGAACTACTATTTTTTATGTAAAACTCCTTGTTCTACAACAGTTTGTATCGAAGTATGTTGGCATACAAATATCTTACAAAAGACCTTTGGACTACCTTAAAATATTTAGAGGACAATTCGAAGTAACCTCGATCTACTTACGGGTTGCCCTATACTTATTTATTTGGCATCACACCTAAATAGTGGGGATTTAGACTCCCTGAGAATGCTATCCGTTTTTTTCAGCAATTGAACATCCATGGTATACCATAATTAGACAAAAGAGTTGGCTTGAACAATGTATGGATGGATCGTAAATCAGCTCTTAAGTAAGCTTTAACTCATTACCCAAGAATAGATCAATAGATTGTCCTTCTTATTATTGACCATATAACTAAATGGAGCCAATACATGACAAATCCACCAAACTCTACTACCGTGTAAGTACCAATATCGATCTTTTTGCACAGTTTGGTTGCTAAGTGAAATAATAAGCAACAGATTTACCGATAAACCTATATGCCAAAATTTAAGATCTGTCGTTGAGAGCACAACGACACGAAACTCGATCATATGCTTAAGCTTTTTTTTAATCTAGCTATTCGATCTCTCGGTAAAAATGGATGGTACATTTTTGCGTCTAGTCTCAGTCTGGCAATAGGTATGGCTTGTTACATGATCGTAGATGCCTATGTCTACGAAGAAACCACCTATGAATACGGAAACGAGCATCACTCCAATGTATACCGCCTCACACAAGTAATTAGAACGGGACAAAAAGACGAAAGTGAGGATGTAGACACCCCAATGCCGTTGGGACCGTTATTGCTAAAACATTTGCCTGAAGTAGTCAATTTTTTCAGGATTCATAGATATCGGATGCCGCGAGAGTATTCGGCAGATAATCAGAACTTTCTCACCTTTAACGAAGTGTATCTTGCGGACCCGGGAGTATTTGATTTACTTGATCTACAAATTTTAAAAGGAACTCCTCAAAGAGATTTCATCAAAAATGGTCAAGTAGCGCTATCAGAAAGCACTGCCATGAGGCTCTTTGGATCGACTGACGTGGTGGGTAGAAAATTATACACCTCGACGAAGTTTGTTTGTCGTGTGGCCGGTGTTTTTAAGGATATCAACTACAACTCACACTTACCATTAGGACTTATCTTATCTATTGAGTCCTTAAAGTCGATATGGAATCCGAAACCATTCACAAGTTGGCAAATACATAGTTCCGCTACTTATATCAAAACTCGTGAGCCTATCGAAGACCTGATGAGCTTTGAACAACACATTAATTCGATTGCGGCAGATTCTATCAAAGAGATGGATGGATGGAGTTTTAAGATTATGCCGATAGCGGATATTCATTTTCATTCACATAAACCATTCGAATACAGTGAAAATGCAGACATTCGGTTAATCTACTTCCTTCAGGCCATGAGTGTATTTTTAGTTTTATTAACATTGATCAGCTTTATAAACCTATTCTCAATCAACCTTACTCAAAAACTGAAAGGAATTATACTCCTCAAACATCTTGGGTCTTCAAATCGACATCTCTTTGTACAGGGGCTTGTTGAGGTAGCGCTAATTTGCGTTCCCGCATTTCTACTCACTATATCTATTATCGTGCTTTCCTCAGACTTGATCAAACACCTTAGTGATGATGTTATTGACCTCAAAATAATCGCACAACCAAGGTTTTATTTTCAAGCCACAGGTTGGTTTATTCTTGCGGCACTGCTGACTGCTTCTTTATCATTTCTAGTACTTACCCATAAAAGGCTAGTATTAGGCTCAGGTTTTAAATCTTACTTGGCTAAGAAAATCACACGATTCCAAAGAGTGCTCATGGGAGTTCAACTTGCCGTTACATTAACACTCATGAATGGAGCCATTTTCCTCAACCTACAGACTTCATTTATGCTGAACAGTCAATTTGGCTTGAATATGAATGACGTATTAGTCATCAAACTCCCTGCCTTTGAGAGTTATGCAAAAAGAATTAAGGTGACAGGAGAATACCGAAAAATATTGGAAAAGCAACCTTCCGTTCATCAAGTAACTACAACATATTGCATTCCAGGAACACGCTTTTCTGGCTTTACGGTTGGTATGTTAACCTATAAGCAAGACTCTACCACACGATATCGTGATATGACCTATTCGCATGGATGCGATGATCAATATATTCCTCTTCTTGGGATAAAACTTCTGGCAGGACGAAATTTTGTTCCGAACGCCGATGAGGACAAAAAAGGAATCATCATTAATAGAGAACTATGCCAGTTGCTTGGGTTTAACTCACCGGATGACGCTATTGACAAAAAAGTTAGCCTTGGAAGTAAACAACCAGTCATAGGTAAAATAGTTGGCGTCGTAGAAAACGTTCATTACTTGTCGCTCAAAGAAGAGCGTATCCCAATATACCTAACCTACGGTCCCAATGTACCCATTTTTGCGCTTGTAAAGTCAAAGCCTGGCGCTACCGAAAAGGCTCGAGAAGAGATCAAAGAAACGTTCGAATCGTTCTATCAAGGTAGACCTTTGAAACTATTTTCTCTCGCTTACAAGTACAATATGCAATATGAAGATGACATTAAAATTTCTCAAATCGTAGCGATTTTTTCCATAGTGGCGATTTTACTATCCTGTTCCGGGTTATTCACCATTACACTCTATTCCTTGTCTAGGAAAAGTAAGGAAATCGCCATTAGAAAGATCAATGGAGCACAACTAAAGAACATATTCATCCAGATGTCAAAGCCCTATATATATATTACTCTTTGGGCTTTTTCTGTGGCAACGCCAATTGCCTATTGGATTATGCGAAGCTGGCTAGAGAACTTTGCACATCGAATCGAATTGAACCCTGTTGTGTTTATTATTTCAGGTTGTACGATTCTATTATTAGTGCTGGCAATAATTAGTTATGAGATATTCAAGGCAGCTATTTCTCCGCCGGTAAGAAGCTTGCGAAATGAATGAATTCAATGAAACTATTTGTAATATATAAATAGTATTGGAGTGATTGAGTAGCAAAAAAAACGTTTTTCGTGTTTAAATGTGTCCAGGGCATTGTGCGTTGCAAAATTTCCTAGAAAAGCAAAATCACAGATCATCAATGATAAGTTTCTAGATGACATAGAATTTTCTTGAGTTTATCAATGTCTATTTACACCTTTGAAAAAAAAACCTTATTTCTTACTGAATAATTGAACACTTTATGCTAGTTACAAATAATCTACAAAAAACCTTTTTGACAAATGATGTAGAAGCTACAGCGCTTTATGGTATTGACCTTGAGATCAAACAGGGAGAATTCGTGGCCATAATGGGACCCTCTGGATGCGGAAAGACTACGTTGTTAAACATTTTGGGGTTGATAGACAGTCCTTCTAAAGGCAAGTATTTCTTTGACGGCGTGGAGGTGAGTTCATTTGACGAGGCCCAGAGAACAAAGCTTAGGTCGGGTAATATTGGTTTTGTCTTCCAGAGCTTTAATCTAATTGATGAACTTACCGTTTTTGAGAACATTGAGCTACCATTACTTTATCTCCGAATGCCAAAATCAGAGCGAAAAAACAAGGTGCTTTCTCTACTTGAGCGCATGAATATGATGCACAGACGCAATCAGTTCCCACAGCAACTATCTGGTGGCCAGCAACAACGGGTGGCCATTGCTAGGGCCATCATAGCAGAACCTAAATTAGTACTTGCAGACGAACCAACTGGTAACCTAGACTCCTCTCATGGTGATGAAGTTATGGCTATGCTTGAAGAGCTAAATAAGCAAGGTACCACTATAGTAATGGTCACTCATTCACTTCACTATGCGGGATATGCTAGTAAAACCATTAACCTATTTGACGGACTAGTTGTAACTGAAGATGTCAAGCAACGATTTTATCTTTAATCGTAGTGGCCAATTGTACGGAATCCATAAGGTAATTAGACAAAAGAGTTGGTTTGAACAACGTAATGCTGGGTTTTATATCCCCTCTTTAAATAGACTTTATATAATATGATAAGGCTTTATATAAACCTAGTATTAAGGACATTCAACAAAAACAGTGGATATATCATACTTACGGCCCTGAGCTTGGCTATAGGTATGACTGCCTATATGATGGTAAATTGGTATGTTCGTTATGAGACTACCTATGAACATGGGATTAAAGATTATAAACGTACTTACCGAATGTCTCAGGTTTTTGAAAAAGGAAGAAAAAACGAGAATGAAGATGTAGATACGCCATTGCCATTAGGACCATTTATGGTGAAAAATATCCCGAATGTAGTAAACTATGCGCGAATCAACCGATATATGGTACCTCGTGAGTTTTCCAGCGACAGCTCACACTTTCATACCTTTCATAACCTATACCTTGCAGACAGTGGCATATTTGATGTACTTGGCATTAAGGTAATAGCCGGCAAACCAAACATTGACTTTTCACAAGCTGGACGAGTGGCGCTATCTGAGAGTGCAGCCATAACATTATTTGGTTCAACAGACATCATTGGAGAAAAACTTTACACTTCGGGAAAACTCGACTGTAGAGTTGCAGGGGTCTTTGAAGATATTACACACAATACACATCTGCCCATTACTCTTGTCATGTCAATGGAGTCGTTGAAGAGTATTTGGCACCCAAAACCATTTGAACTTTGGAGTCTAAATAACTCTGCTACTTATATAAAGACTAAATCCCCTATTGAGAAGCTTGACCTGTTCCAAAAAAAATTACACACTTTAATTGCAGATTCAATTCGTAGTAAAGAGCCATTAAATTTTAAAACGATGGCTATCGCCGATATCCATTTCCACTCTAAAAAGCCGTTTGAATTTAGTGCTAACGGCGATACTAGACTTATTTACTTTCTGCAAATAACATGGGGGTTATTAATTTTTCTAACATTAGTATGTTTTACTAATCTATTCGCCATCAACCTAACGAAGAAAGCCAAAGCGATAACACTTTTAAAATTCTTAGGCGCTAAAAACGAACAACTACTCATCCAAGGAATTATTGAAGCCTTGGTTATATGCTTACCTGCAATGGTATCAACGATTATCATCGTTGCGCTAACTTCAGACCTCATTTCTCAGCTTAGTTCGGATATCGTTAGTATAGAACTTTTACAAGAGCCATGGTTTTACAAACAACTTATAGTTTGGCTCCTGGTTGCCTTATTATTTGCTGTTTTTTTAGTCTATACTCTGTTTTACTCCAACTTATACTTCGGACTTAACTCAAACTATCTACAACGAATATCCCTAAAGACATCTCGGATTCAAAAGGTATTGCTAGGCATCCAACTTGCGATAACATTAATCCTAATCAATGGAGCTATTTTTCTGTATCTCCAAACAGACTATATGATTAGCGGCAGTACAGGTTTTGACATCGACCGAGTACAGGTTATTAAACTACCTTCATTCAAAAGTTATAAAAAAAGAGTAGAAATGACTCAGGCTTTCAAATCTCAACTGGAGTCAATTCCAACTATCTCAAGGGTGAGTACATCGTTTTGTTTGCCAGGAACCGGCTATTCCGGGTTTAACGCCTTTCTTCTCTCAAGCCAAGGTGACTCAGTCCGTTCTTATTCTCACCAATGTGATTATGATTTTATTCCATTATTAGACATCTCACTACTTGCAGGTAGAAATTTCGACCCTCGAGTTGACGATCATAATAATATCATCATCAATGACAAGTTAAGAGAAAAACTAGGATTCACGTCTCCACAAAAGGCTGTAGGTCAAAACATCCGTATCCATCAAAATATACGTCCAACAAGAAAAATTATTGGAGTGACTGAAAATGTCCATTATCTATCCCTAAAAGAGGAACAAATCCCTTTGTTTTTTAGATATGTCCAACACGCACCAATATTCGCACTTGTAAGGCCCAATACTACTAATGAAGACAAATTAATATCCGAAATACAGAGAAAATTCTTCGAATTATTCCCACAAAGGCCATTTAAACACTTCCTGTTAGAAAGTGCTTTCGATAAGCAATATGAGGACGATATTAAAATTACTCAGATCATTGGGATTTTTTCACTGGTCGCTGTTTTACTTTCATGTTCTGGTTTGTTCACAATCACACTCCATGCCATGTCCAGACGAAGTAAAGAAATAGCCATTCGAAAGGTCAATGGTGGGAAATTAAGAGACATTTTCGTTCTCCTCTCGGGAGAATACATTCAAGTCGCACTTGTAGCATTTCTTGTGGCCACACCGATCGTATATTTTATAATGGACAATTGGTTAGAGAGTTTCGCCTATCGAATTTCGCTCGACTGGAAAGTCTTCCTACTCTCTGGACTATCCATTCTGGTTTTTATTTTACTGACCATTTCTCACCAGATCTATAAAGCATCTGTTTCCGCTCCAGTAAACAGCTTACGTTATGAGTAAACACCTAGTCTTCCATCTTTTCAGCTAGCTCTTCCCATTTTTGGTTCAATTGGTCAAGTACTGTCTTGACTTTGCCATATTTTGCATTTACATCGGCTAACTTATCTGCATCTTCATAAACTTCTGGGAGTCCTAATTGCTCTTCTAGTCGTATTTTTTGCTCTTCTGCCTTTTCAATTTCGGTTTCCACTACTTCAAGTTCGTTCTTGAGTTTCTTGATCCTTCTATCTTTTTCTTTTTGGTCTTCTGACTTCCAATTATTACCTTTCTTAGCATCAGTTTGTGCTTTCTTTAGGGGTACCTGAACAGCGAGTTCTTTCTCAGCCTGCTGACTTCTCCACCAGTTATACTCTTCATAGGTTCCTGGATACTCTTTGATTTGGTTATCTTCTACCCACCATATTTTATTCGCAATGTTGGACACGAAGTGACGGTCGTGAGAAACAACTACGAACGTACCTTCGTACTGCCGGAGTGCTTGAATAAGAATATTTACCGACTGAATATCCAAGTGGTTCGTCGGCTCATCCAGAAGCAAGAAATTAGATTCAGAAACCAAGGTCTTAGAAAGTGCTACTCTTGATTTCTCACCACCAGAAAGCACTTTTATTTTCTTAAAAACATCATCACCAGTAAACAAGAAACATCCTAAAATAGCTCTAAGCTCGGTTTCAGAATTTTCTGTCCCCATCGTTTTTAGCTCATCAAGAATTTCATGCTCTACATTTAACGACTCTAACTGGTGCTGTGCATAAAAACCAACGTTGACATTATGACCTTGCTGAATTTTTCCCTCATGGGATTCTGTTCCACCCAGTATCCTAAGGAGGGTAGATTTCCCCTTTCCGTTTGCTCCTATTAAAGCAACCTTATCTCCTCTTTCCAAAGTGACGGAGGTCTTATCCAATATTTGTAAATCTCCATAAGACTTAGAAACATCTTCAAGTATTGAAACAAACCGTCCAGACTTTTGCTGAAAGTTAAACTTAAAATTAACTGACACGGAGTCTTCAATGACCTGCTCGACCATATCCATACGCTCAAGACTCTTCACCCTTGACTGTACCTGTCTAGCTTTGGTGGCTTTGGAGCGAAAGCGCTCAATGAAGCGTTCTGTTTCTTTGATTTTCTGTTGCTGATTCGCAAAAGCATTTCGTTGAATTTCGTTTCGAAGTTCTTTCTCTTCCAAATAAAACGAGTAGTTGCCTGCATAGCTATTTAACTTACCCCCTGACACTTCCACAATTTGTGTCACGGAGTTATCTATAAACTGTCTATCATGTGATACGATTACATATGCCCCTTCATAATTCATGAGGTAGCTTTCGATCCATTGAATAGTCGGTAAATCCAAGTGGTTAGTGGGCTCATCTAAAAGAAGCAATGAGGGCTTTTCCAATAAAAGCTTAGCTAACATCACCCTCATCCGCCATCCTCCAGAAAACTCTTTAAGTGGACGTACTAAATCCGCAGTTTTGAAACCAACACCTTCAAGTATCTCCTCCGCTTTGGCCTGGATAGTATAGCCTTCAAGCACCTCAAAACGCGCTTGCAACTTACCTAGCTTATCCATCAGCTGGTCCGTATAATCGGTTTCCATTTGCTTGACGATCTCATCTATCTGCTTCTGAACAGACAAGGCCTCGCCAAATGCTTGCATCACAACAGAAAGAATGCTCTCGTCGGTTTGAAACGACAATAAGTCCTGATTCAAGAATCCAATAGAGCAGTCCTTACTTTTAGAAATATCTCCACCATCCGGCTGGTACTCCCCCACTATTAATCTCAATAGCGTGGATTTACCGGTACCATTTAATCCGATAAGCCCTATTTTATCTTTTGGCTTGATGTGCAGAGATGCATCTTCATATATGATACGACTACCGAGGTAGTAGGATAAATTATTTACGGTAAGCATTCTGCAAAACTACCTGAATAAATCGGGAGTTAGATAGGAAGTAACATTGGTTTTTGCTTCCAAGAAGGAAACGGTGCCCAACCAAGCTTTTACTATGTAGATAGTATTATTTCGTTCGCTGAATGGTATAGGTTACCAAGTTGGAGAGTGACTCCTTATAAGGAGAATCATCAAACTCGTCCATGATATCCAAAGCACCTTTGTAGTATTCCTCCATTTTGGCTTTGGTATATTCTATTCCCCCAGACCGCTTCACGAAATCTATTACCTCTCTCACGCGTTTGTTTTTATTACTATGGTTTTTCACCAGTCCTCTTATATGCTTCCGATCACTGTTACTAGCATTGTTTAAGGCATAGATTAAGGGCAGGGTCATTTTCTTCTCCTTAATATCAATACCAACCGGTTTGCCTATATCTCCGTTGCTATAGTCAAATAGGTCATCTTTGATTTGAAACGCCATACCAATGTTATGTCCAAACTGTCCCATCTTCTCGACAATATCCGCAGAAGCTCCTGAAGATGCCGCACCAACTTTGCAGCAGCTGGTAATTAAACTCGCTGTTTTTTGACGTATTATCTCGTAATATACTTCTTCAGTGATATCCAGTTTTTTGGCCTTTTCCATTTGAAGAAGCTCTCCTTCACTCATTTCCCGAACGGCCTCTGATACAATCTTGAGCAACTGAAAATCGCCATTATCCACCGAAAGCAACAATCCTTTTGCAAGTAAAAAGTCTCCCACTAAAACGGCCACCTTATTCTTCCATAATGCATTGACAGAAAAGAATCCTCGACGATAGCTAGCATCATCTACTACATCATCATGCACCAATGTCGCCGTATGAAGCAGTTCTATTAATGAAGCCCCTCGATACGTAGACTCACTGATTTGACCACTAACTCCAGCCGTCAGAAAAACGAACATGGGGCGCATTTGCTTACCCTTTCGCTTGACGATGTAAGTCATGATTTTATCCAAAAGATAGTTTTGACTTTTTACGGAATGCCTGAATTTCTTCTCGAACTCCGACATCTCGGAATCAATGGGGGATTGTATGTCTTTTAGTGAAATCGTCAAAACCAAATCAGTTCGATGGCAATATTAGTCCTCGTTTGTGCGATTGCAAACTGAATGTTTCAAATTATTTAAGTCTGTAACCGAAAGTATACCTGATTAGTTTGAAGGTATTTCTTGATTTATTGTCCATTATTCAGATAACTGAACGAATCCAAATCCGTATATTCATAAAAAAGCTATGAAACTTACAATAACCCTTATAATCACTCTCTTAATTATCTCAGCAGGGTGTGCATCACAGTCTCATATGTCCTTCAACGAAAGAACGCATCATACCAGAAAAGATGTAAATAGAAAGGCAAAAAATAAGGATCACCAGAACAAAGTGAATCTTAAAGCACGTGGGGTCAAGAAAAGCAATTTTTAACGAAACAGTACCGTCTTAGCGCTTCATGTAAGTCTAGAAAGGCATTTTAAAGAAAACCAAACCGCGCATCTAAAAGAGACACACGGTTAAGATTTCTTGTAGGTCTATGTTAGCCCCTGTGCAAGCATGGCATCTGCTACTTTTACGAAGCCTGCAATATTTGCTCCTTTGACATAGTCCACATGACCATTAGACTTAGAGCCATACTCCATGCATTTGTCATGGATGCTATTCATGATGTTTTTCAACTTCTGGTCTACTTCTTCTCGTGTCCACGATAATCGTAGAGAGTTTTGTGACATTTCCAAACCGGATGCTGCCACTCCTCCTGCATTTGCCGCTTTACCCGGTGCATAGATGACATCAGCATTCCTAAACACTAATATTCCCTCTGGGGTAGTTGGCATATTGGCTCCTTCATACACACCTTTGAGCCCATTTTTGACCAGAAGTTTTGCGTGCTCTTCGTTGAGTTCATTCTGTGTTGCACACGGAAAGGCTAAGTCACATGGTACAGACCAAGGCTTTTCTCCTTCGAAATACTTAGCATCGTAGTGATCACAATATTCCTTTATCCTTCCTCTTTTGTTATTTTTCAAGTCTTTAACAAAAGCTAATTTCTCTTCATCAATTCCATTTTCATCATAAATAAAACCTCCTGAATCAGACAAAGTGAGTACTTTGGCTCCAAGATGAATAAGTTTTTCGGTCGCGTATTGCGCCACATTTCCTGACCCTGAAACGACACAATTCTTGCCTTCTAATGTATCACCAAGCTTCTTTAAAGTCGCGTCGGCAAAATAAACTGTCCCATAACCAGTAGCTTCAGGCCTAATCAGACTACCTCCGAACAACACATCTTTACCGGTTAACACACCAGTAAACTCACTAGTAATTCTTTTATACTGGCCATACATATAACCAATCTCGCGAGAACCGACCCCTATGTCTCCAGCAGGCACATCAGTGTGATGACCAATGTATTTGGATAGCTCGGTCATAAAACTTTGACAAAAGTTCATAATCTCATTATCCGATTTTCCTTTGGGGTCAAAGTCCGAACCTCCTTTCCCCGCACCTAACGGTAGTGTAGTTAGACTGTTCTTAAAAACTTGTTCAAATGCCAAGAACTTAAGGATGCTTAAATCAACCGACGGATGGAACCGTAACCCTCCTTTGTATGGACCAATGGCACTGTTCATTTGAACGCGATAGCCTCTATTGACACGAAAATCTCCTTTGTCGTCTATCCAGCATACTCTAAAAATGAAGATCCGTTCAGGCTCCGTGATCCTACTTAATATTTTCTTGTTATCATACCTGGGATGATCTTTGATAAATGGAAATACTACTTCTGAAACCTCTCTAACGGCCTGAATAAATTCTGGCTGACCTTGGTTTCTATTTTCTACCGCCTTCATGAAGGCTCCGAACTTCTCGAAATGCTTCTCTCCTCTCTGCATATGGTAATTTTAAAGGTTAATTGAAAGGCTGTCGATTATGAAAACCGACCAATTGGTTTACGTTTTTTTGCCTACAATCGTTTTCTTAAGCAAAACCTAAATATGCAAAGAGCACTGAGAATTAACTTTTTTTATGAGTATACTACTCGGAGCAACTGCTCAATATCGACTGTACTTCTTTGACTCCAAAGAAACCAGCCTTATTCCCCCATGAGTTGCGGATATAGGTAGTGATCATGGCTATCTGGATATTAGTCAAGTTAGTATTGGCCGGCATAGGTTGATCATATTCAACTCCGTTAACTATGATTTTGCCCTTGCGACCGTATTTGATGGTGCAAACTGAAGCATTTAAATTCTCTAAAAGGTAGTCTGACTTGGCCAATGGTGGAATTAGCTTACCTAGACCACTTCCGTCCTGCTGATGGCAGTTGCTACAGCGCTGTAGATATAGTTCTCGCCCTTTGAACATGTACTGCTTCATCTTCAGTACTGTTTCTTTATCGAGTCCTTCATAGATATCAACTGCGTTTTCATCAGAAGTATTCTGAGCATTACCCTTTTTAGCTCCTCCACAAGAGGTGAGTACAATGACAACTAGTGCAAAACTTAGAATTCTCATGATTTACTTTTCAATTGCCCTAACAATAACTCAATGTCTTCCATCAATACGTCTACCTGCTCAGCTAGGGTACCGTCATATACACCTCGGATTCTCAGCTCTGAGTCTACTAGTAAAAACTGTCCACCATGAGCAAAGCCTCCTGCCGCTTTCTCATCTTGCTCGGCCACAACCATATAACTGTTCTTAGCATGACGATACACCTCATTCATCGGTTGTCCCGTTAGGAAATGCCAAGTCTTTGCACTTACCCCTAGCTTTTCAGCATAATCGTTAAGTACCTCGGGCGTATCATATTTCGGGTCAATCGTATGGGATAAGATCAGAAATTGGTCATTAACAGCATACTTTTCATACACCCTCATAAGTTGTTTTTTCATTTGCGGACAAATGGTAGGACAGCTGGTAAAAAAGAAATCAGCCACAAATATTTTTCCCTTAACCTTTTCTTCAGAAATAGTATCTTGGTTTTGATTAAGAAACTGGAAGTCCTCAATGTGGTGGTAAATGGTGTCAACAGAGGCTCCATTAACTTCAATTCTAGGTATACCGAGTATAGGTAACTCTTTATTCTGACTGCCTTTCCCCCCACACCCAAAAAGAAATAACGCTATTAATACACTAAGCAATAGGTGAACCGCTTTCTCCATTCTTTTCTCTTTTCTTTTTATAAAGTTTCGTAGCTAACATCAAGACAACTCCCAGTACCACTATTCCCAGCACTCCCCAAACCCAACTGGAGGTATCCTTAAAGACCACAACAAAAACTATGGCAAAAAGAAAAAGAGTTGCTATTTCGTTCCATAACCTTAGTTTTAGGGATGTGGTTTTATAAATTCCTTTCTTAAAGTTTAGAAACATACGGTATGAGGCGATATGGTAAAGTAAAAGCCCAGCTACCAATCCAAACTTCAGCATCATCCATGGACTAGTCCATAACTCGGCTAAGATGACCATCCACACACCAAAGACGACGGTCAGTATCGCCGCTGGCCAGGTGATAATATTCCAGAGCCGACTCTCCATGATCCTAAATTGATTAGTCAAAATACTCCTCTCTGGTTCCTCTTTCTTTTGAGCTTCTACTTCGTAGATATACAACCTTATCATGTAGAATAACCCAGCAAACCAGGAGACAACAAAAATGATATGCAAGGCTTTTATGTACAGATAGGACATCTCAGTATTTTTAGCGTAAAACTATCTTCGATTATCATCATTTTCCAGCATTGACAAATAACTCTGATACCTATCAGGGTTTATCTCTGCATTCTCCAGTGCCTCAAGCACAGCACAACCAGGCTCATGGGTATGGGTGCAATTATAAAACCGACAATTGTCAGCGAGATCTCTCATTTCAGGGAAGTAAAGATGTAAGTCGTTATCTTCCAGATCCATAAGTCCGAACTCTTTGATCCCAGGAGTATCAATGATAGCCGTATCTCGATCAGTGATAAACATCTCTGCGAAAGTCGTAGTATGGGTTCCTTTATTCGCAAAGCCAGATACCTCAGATACTTTCTGTTGTGCTTCAGGAACCAAGCGGTTTATCAAGGTAGACTTACCTACTCCTGAATGACCAGAAATCAATGTTTTTTTTCCAGAAAGCAACTTATTTAACTCATCAAGATTAGTCCCTTCCTGTCCGCTAAGCATTATCGTCTTGTATCCTATGTATTCGTAACTCTGGAGAATAAACGCTACCTCCTCTAGCTCTTCTTCAGAAAGCATATCTGCTTTGTTAAAAGCGATTATTGCTGGGATATGATAAAACTCCGTAGTAACCAGAAAGCGATCAATAAATCCCAATGAGGTCTTGGGAAACTTAAAAGTAGCCAATATCAAGGCTTGGTCGAGATTAGAAGCGATAACATGTGCGTGAGCCTTTTTTCGAGGAGACTCACGAATAATATAGTTTTTGCGCTCTTTAATTTCCTTAATCACCCAGCTCTGCTCGCCGCTAAGCTCTTTTTCCACCATTACCTCATCACCAACAGCAATGGGGTTGGTGACTTTCCGACCCTGAAGTTTGAACTTCCCTCGAAGCCGACAATTTAACACTTCACCGTCTGAAAACACATGATACCAAGACCCTGTCGATTTGGTTACAACTCCTTTTTTCATCCGATTTTAGTTAACACATGATCGACTATTGCAGCGGTTGCTCCTAGGTTTTGTTCGACGTGAGCCTTAGCAGCGTCTCCCATTTTAGTGACCTCTTCTTCCGAGCTTAAGAAACGATCCATTACTTGCTCAAAGGACGCCTTGGAATCCAGTTCTAAGGCAGCACTGTGTTGGATGAGTTCTATAGCCTCATGAAACTTACTATTATTCTTATGTTTCCCGAACAGCACAGGTTTCCCCCAAGTAGCAGCCTCCAGTGTATTATGAAGTGCTCCTCTAAACGCTCCTCCAATATATGCTCCAAACCCATAACGATACAGTGAAGAAAGCATCCCCATATTATCAATAATCAGCACTTGGTATTGTGATAAGTCCTCAACGCCCTCAGCCTTCGAATACCGAATCGAAGGAACGGTGAGGTATTTCTCAATGCTAGTAATGTCAGATTCCTTGATATTATGCGGAGCTAGGATGTAACGAAGCTTACCGCTATTTAGGTAATCAGCAATTACGTCCATATCAGAAGTCCATATACTTCCCAAAACAAAGGTTTTTCCTGGCGTACTAAACCTTTCGGCTATTAAAATATCCTTGGCGTCTTCAACAATTTTCTGTACCCTATCAAAACGTGTATCACCTACTACGGAAAACCGATCGACATCAATCGACTCCAATAACTTACCGGACAATTCATTTTGTACAAAGAAATAATCAATCGCCTTTAAGATATCCGCATAAAACGTACTATGAGACTGAAAATAAAGCTGTTCCTTCCTGAAGATCGCCGACACTGAAGCCAGATAAACCCCTGAAACACGGCATTTTTCGATGTAGTTACGCCAAAACTCGTACTTGATCAACAAAGCAACTTTGGGTTTTACCAACTCCAAAAACCTTTTGGCATTCTTTGGTGTGTCCGAAGGTAAGTAATAGATATAATCTGCGCCTTCATAGTTCTTCCTTACCTCATAGCCTGAAGGGCTAAAAAAAGTAAGTACGATCGCTATGTCACCTTTTTTTTCTTTGATCGCTTCAATCACAGGCCTTCCTTGCTCAAACTCTCCTAACGAAGCTGCATGCACCCAAATCACAGGGCGGCTTTCATCTTGCAGGTCTTTTTCGATTTTAAGGAATAGCCCCTTACGGCCTTGATAAAACTGTTTTGCTTTTTTATTGAAAGGCGAAGCAACGAACACCAAAAACTGGTAGAAGTAAATCCCTAAATTGTAAAAGAGAGCAGACATCATAAACAAACTTAAAAACAGGGACTATGCATTTATTTCCTTCAATTTTCAAAAGGTAAGCCTGTCCCGATTTACCGCGAAGATAAGGTCAAAATATTCGCTTCGTTTGTTTTTTTAAATTAGCCTTTCACCTTATCTAATACAGTATCTTTAACTTGCATTCCAAAACGCTATTCAACCCAAATGCCAAAATCATGAAATTGAAGTACTATCAAATCGATGCCTTTGCAGAAAATATTTTCCAAGGAAACCCTGCCGGTGTCTGTCCATTAGATGCGTGGTTAGAAGATGAGTTGATGCAAAAAATTGCTCAAGAAAACAATCAAGCAGAGACCGCCTTTTTTGTCAAAACTGATCAAGGGTATCATATCCGATGGTTCACTCCAGAAGTAGAAGTGGACCTTTGTGGACATGCCACACTTGCCTCGGCATATGTGATTAACCAGTTCACGAGTGATAAGTCTAAGACCATCCATTTTGACTCAAAGAGCGGCTTACTAAGCGTCTCGGTAGATCACGAAGTGCTAACACTCGACTTCCCGTCTGACCATATAACCCTTGTAGACATTACGGAAGACATGCTAGCGTGCTTCAAAAACCCAATTAAAGAGGCATACCGAGGAAAAACAGACTACATGTTCGTTTTTGAATCAGAAGCTGAGATCCTAAATCTTGACTTTAGTCTATTTGACATTTCCAAACTCGAAGCAAGAGGTATTATCGCGACAGCCCCAGGTAAAGACGTAGATTTCGTTTCTCGTTTCTTTGCTCCGCAATCAGGTGTCATGAAGATTCTGCGACCGGGTCTGCACATACAACCTTAACACCTTATTGGTCCTCCAAACTGCAAAAGCAAAAGCTGAGCGCTAAACAGTTATCTAAAAGAGGCGCCACTTTGGCCTGCGAGCTCATAAATGACAGAGTGAAAATCGGAGGTAGCGCAAAGACCTACTTAGTAGGGGAAATTGAAATTGCATGAGGGATTAAATCATTTAGTTTATCAATAGCTTACGAATAGCATGCTGTCTTTCACTAGTTATTTGCACTAAATAAAGGCCCGTATTAAGATAAGAGACGTCCATTGATTCAGCAGATGATAATTCCATTACCATCTGCTCTTTCCCATTCAGGTCGAAGAGGCGAAGTTTGTAGCCTGATAACAAATCACTTGAAACGACTAACTTTCCATTTGACACATACACATTCAAAGATGGATCTTGGGGATATCTGGCACTATTTACGACAGCATTCTCGTCCACCAAAGGGTCTGTTTGTTGTTGGTACTCGATTAAGTTCGAACGGCCATCATTGTCAGGATCGTCCTCAGGTCCATAAGCGTGAGAGAGCATCTCCGAGAGCTCCCAACTATCTGGTAGCCCATCACTATCAATATCCTCACCACTCCCCGTGAAGCTGTCATAGGCAGGGTTCAATGTTGGCATATTGGCTTGTACGCTCTTCAAGTGATCCCGCAAAAGCCTTCTCAAACCATCGCGTACGTCTGGTTTAGTCACACTAAGATCATTGGACTCCGAAATATCTTCCTCTAAGTCAAATAACAACGTACTTCCTGTCTCATACTCCGCAATGAGCTTATAATCACCAGCGATGACTGCCGATCTTGGTGTTTTTCTCGCATTGTTATCGTAATGCGGGGAATGGAAAAACAACGGTTTTTGTCTTTCAAAACTTTCCCCTCTGAGCAACGGCACTATGCTCTGGCCGTCCAAGTTGTTTGGCAAAGCGTTATCACTGCCAGTAAGCTCGGCGATAGTAGGGAAAAGATCATACGCGACCACTGGCTCTGAAGAATATGTTTTTGCACTAATGCCTGGACCACAAACAATAAAAGGCACCCGTATTCCTCCTTCGAAAATGAAAGTCTTACCAAAGTTCAAAGGGGCGTTATCAGTCAAATTCATTTGTCCTCCATTATCTGATAGGTAAAACACATAAGTATTATCATCTATTCCTAAGTTGGTAAGCGCTTGTAACAGTAACCCTACTCCGTCATCGGTATCTTCCGTCATAGCCCCATATTCAGCATTATCGTGTAAAGTCCCTTTAGGGCGTTGAGCGGGATCGTTATAGCGATTCAACGTACTTTGTCGAGTTTCCACATCGGTATGAACAGCATAGTGAGACAACTGCAACGAAAATGGCACACCATCATCCACTGCGTTTTGCATGAAAGCGATAGATCTTGAGGTTAAGTCAAAAATCTTCTTAGGATCGTCATTGATATCTGTCCCTGTATTACCAGAACTATTATTAGTGTTACCATCACTGGAGTCAAACCCATTCATCGCAGGATCAGACGCATCAGTATTCCCCAAATGCCATTTCCCAAAATGGGCGGTTCGATAATTCAGCCCTGTATTTTTTAGCCATTCAGCATAGGTTTCAAGATCATTATTAATAATAGTTTCCGTCGTAGCTTCTATCAACACCTTGCCCTCTGCAATATTATTATCCGTACTGGTAAAGCTATTTCTGGCTGTGGACATACCAGTCAAAATACTATTTCTGGAAGGAGCACATTTAGGTGCAGGAGCATATCCTCTTGAAAACACCATTCCCGAGGAGGCAAGGGTTTCCAGGTTAGCCGTCACATAATAATCACTTTTCGAAGTGGACAAATCAGCGTCCATTTGCACTGAAGACCCTGTCCAACCCTGATCGTCTAGCATAATGATCACAAAGTTTGGTTGCTGAGCAACAGCCTTGGACAAGAATCCGAAATATACGAGGACGGTGAAAATAATGGTGTTGTAAATATGCTTGCTCATAGTTGTTTTTTGTTATTGGACAAAGAAATCATCACAGGGTTTAATTAGAAGTCTTAGTTAAGTATTCTGTTAGTTGCATACATGGAGTCCATAAAGCAATTGAACCGCATAAAAGAGTTGGTTTAAATAGCGTATTACTGGATTTTATATCAGCTCTTAAATTGACTTTATATAAAACGCCTTCACTTAAGAAAACTTCATAATCCAACGCATAAAAGAGTCATAGGTTTATATCGAATATACAAGATAGTACACAAAGGAGCTGGGGTCAATAGCGTATTGCTAGACTTTATATCAACTACTTAAATTGACTTTATGTATAGAATTACAGTCATCTTTAACCAATACAATCTTCATGGAATTAGAGCGGTTACCGGTTTGTTAACGCCCTTCGCTATACACGTCATCACTTTGCTAACGATCGTCAATTTGTTTGACCTTGATCTTATACAACAGATCATGATACTTGCAGAAAGTAATTATCAATTATATGGAATCCATAAGATAATCACATAAAAGAGTGGGGGCAAACGATGCTTTGCTAGAATTCATATCAACTCTAAAATAGATTTTAAATAAAACCAAAAACATGATTAACAAATTTATTATTACATGCTTACTTGTAGGCGCCTCCTATTTTGGACTGGCCTACACCCCAACAGTGCTTACTGCTAACGACATCTCACTCTCCGAGTATTCCTTTATTTCTGGAATTTCAGTGAGCGCAACCGCAACGTATACAAACGATTTCGAACTTACGAATTCAGGGGCAATAGTGGAATTTTATTTTTCTAGAGACGCCAACTTTAGTACCGATGATGTATTGCTTCGAACTTCCACCAATTATTCTTCCATGGCACCTGGTCAGCAAAGCAATACAGGAGGGAGAATTGTGATTCCTGGCTACGTCAATCCCGGTAATTATTATATTGTGGCTAGAATACTCAATAGAAGTGAGAACTTTTTACTTGGCACCCCAAGTACAACGGCTACGCAGTTTACGATCCTTCCCAAGCCCGATCTGACCGTCGATGTTGACTGTTATAATCAAACTAGAGGAAGGGGAAGCAGAGTTTACCCTGGTGATGTGGTAGCTTTTTCGGTTGTTACGAGTAATATAGGCCCTGCGGATTGCGATGGTGTAGTACAGGTAGTTAAAATTTACAATCGTCTAGGCGAACTTTCATTTATGCGATCGAATCAAATACCTGTTAAAAGCGGAGAGAGCCATACTAGTGAAGAGTGGACATTGACAATAACCAAACCATATTTCACTCCTGGTTGGTACCGTATTTACGTTGATATAGATCCCGACAATCAAATACCAGAAGTAGATGAAGGCAATAACTCGGACAGGTGCACCTTTCGGGTCGATTGGCCAGAAGACGACGTTACTCCCCCAATTCCGACTCCTACTCCCACCCCTGATTTAGACCTAAAGTTCTCCTCCAGTCCCGTGATCGTTGACAACTTTGGGAATACTCCTTCCAAATTCATTGTGGATGAATATTACGTCATCAATTTTACGATAAAAAATGAGGGTGCCTCAGATGCACTTGGGTTCAATATACATTCTGAATGGGTAGACCCTAAAGGCATATATATTTCTGCCGAACAGTACAACAACGAAATATCACTCGGCCCAAATGAAGAGTATGAAGTGTCTACTCAATTTTACTGGGGAAGTAGTATACAGGAAGGAAAGGGCGATGTCGTCTTTAAAATAGATAAGGACAATAGAATCAAAGAATCGAATGAAGGCAACAACAGCGTTACAGTTTCAATAGATGTTACTAAAGACGGTTCTGGAAGGTTCACTCTGAAAAGAAACAGTCCTCCGGTTAACCCTTTATTCATCTGGCCTACAAAAACATCTGATATACTAAATATTATCTACCAAGGCGATGAGGACTTGGATATTTTGGTATATAGTATTAGTGGACAGCTAAAGCTCCAAAAAAGTTTTGAAACCGAGAATGGAGACAACGCTTTTGAGCTGGACGTCTCTATGCTCAAACCAGACATGTATATTTTAGAAGTAATTGACTCAAAAGGAAAGTCAATCCAGCGATTCGTCAAGCAATAAAAAAACAGCCCTGATACAGACTTGTATCAGGGCTTCAAAATAACGATTTAATTTTAGGCTGCTTCTTTAGACACTTCCATATGTACAGCTTTATGTTTCTTCAACGAAATAACTCCAATCTTATCGAGTAGCTTGATTACTTGAAAAGTCGGATCAATCTCATGCCATCTAAACCCGCCGAAGTTTGCTCTATTTCCGTATTTATGATGGTTGTTATGATAGCTCTCTCCCATCATTAGAAAGTCAAAAGGCAAAAAGTTCCTTGAGGTGTCTCCTACCTCAAAGTTGCGATACCCATACTTATGGGCAAACCAGTTGATGATTGCTCCATGTACCGGAGACATTAAAAACTGGATAGGCAGTAATGCCCACATCCAAAGCTCAGTGGCAAACTGATAATAGAACAACACATACAATGCTCCCCAAAAAACTCTCGAAGGCCATGATCGGGCAAACTTATCAAACGCTTTCCATTCCGGTACCCCCTTCGTAAACCGCTCTGGCACGGTCATTTTCTTATTCGCAATCGCAGAATAGATGGTTTTGGTTTTCCACATCATCTTAAAGATGCTTTCATCATATTTTGGAGAATGCGGATCATCCGGAGTATCTGCAAATGCGTGGTGCATTCGGTGCATAACTCCGTAGCCATAAGGACTTAGATAGTTCGATCCCTGAAACATCCAG
>CAYMST010000023.1:0-8254 GCA_964393115.1 uncultured Roseivirgaceae bacterium
AGGAAGAGGTTTATCAATTAATGAATGATATCCATCATTACGATACCGTCTTTTTACACTTTTTGAAAAATGAAAGTATTCATAATAGTAAAAAGGTAACCCGTAAGATCGCCCAGTTTGAAACTAAATACTCTCCAAAGAATTTTCTTAAGCACCTCAATCGGGAGTGCAAAGAGCTGTCAGAGTTAGAGCGAAATCGCAAAGTTACTGAGCAAGATTTTGGAATAACTTCTTACGATGCCATGCGTTATGTCGTCGATACGGAAATGTATCAATATGTACACAATCTTACTACTCGACTAAAGCACATGAATGAATGGATTCACCGCGTAGAAATGGATATCTACCTAAGTCAACTCGGTGATGAATAATCTTCTTATTTTCTGACCTATTACAGCTTAAGATCCTCCTCTTTCGTTGCCAGGATCTGTTTTTTATCTGAGTATGGTGATTTGCCTCCGGCAAAATACTCTCTGACAACTGAAAGAGGAATGGTATCATTCAGGCTTTCTGCTGCATGCATGACATGATTGCCATGAAAATCATGACACTGAAGACATGTAGACCATTGTCCTTGTTCTATTAAGTCCTTATGCGAGATTTCAAGTGGATCATTTTTCATTTCCGTATCCTCATGACAGTTGACGCAATACGCAACACTTGGAATTGTGATCCGAATACCGTCCGAATGTTCCCGATGACATGATTCACAAACTGTTGGTTTGATATTCTTTCTGGCTTCCACAAAACGTGGTTCCGTAAAGCGGTGTACCGGGTGTCTATCGTTATCACGTTCATGACAGTCTAAGCATTTATGATTATCTACATCTTCAGTACCAAAAACGGTAGGTTTCTTCCGTAAACCAAATACATACATAATATTGGCTTGCAGCTGCTGAAACTCCGTACCAACAGCATCTCTATGACAAGACTCACATTTAAACCCTTCATGTCCATGATTCATTGGCCCTTTCATAACATACTGCTCGTTACCTGGCCACATCAATACTACATAGGCAATAGCACTTACTAACACTCCTACTGAAAACCCTATTACTTGTCTTTTTCTTCTTCTGCTAATGCTGAACATATCACTAATGTTTTATAAGAACCAATCTTTAGACGCTGTCCCTTAGGCCTGAGCCCTTTGGACCCTTGTTTTATGTGTTACCCACATACCTTCTGCAACCAACTCACCGTCCAATAGATCAATTGCTTCTCGTTTTTTCCTGTTCCCCAACCTCATGAATCGTTTGCTAACCGACAACCCAACACCCAGGCTCATCACTATAGTCCCAAGCCATACCAGGTTAATGTGAGGGAACTCTATGGCCTTCAGTGTAATCCAATCTTTCTGGCTGGTGCTGACTTTAAAGGCAACTCGTTTATTGTCACCTCCAATCTGTGTAACCCATAGCTTTACACCTAACGGTTTATTATGGTCTGGATATAATCGTAGCGCGCCACCCAAAGAAGCCACAAGCGGATTCATCTCGTACTTATGACCATTATGATAAATATCAAATCGTGGTTTGAGTAGTACATCATTTTTGCCTAAGGAAAAACCTATCGATTGCTCTTCACGTGTAATGCCGCGAAATACAATGGCAAGACTCTCTAGAAAGGTCGTGTCATTCCTGGCCAAAATCATATCAACTGGATCGGACCACTCCAATTTCTTTTCATCAGGGAAGTTAGAGATATGAGCATAGAGGTCTCGGTTCCAAAATTTAGTGATACCGGGTGATGCCATGTAGCCCATCTCTTCATTATTTTGCATTCTAGGATATATCGTAAAAGACTCTCCAGACTGGCTCACCATCATGATTTTGTAATATCTATTCTCCGGTCTACCGTAGATAGTATCTCCTTTATTTAGTTTTGAGCCATTGGAGCTAATTATTGAAGACCCAACCACAAATATTTTTTCATCGGTAGTCATTAAAAGGTCATCGTGATCAACATAGCCATAGGCATCAGTTAGCAACTGTGGACCTAAATAATGGGCCAAATACCCATTCATTAAGCTCGGTTCATTGCGCACTAGCAATACATTGCTCTTACGAGACTCTTCACGAACCGTATTTTTTGCGAAGTCTAGTGATTCATTTTGCGATACGATCCTCGACTTATCAGATGAATACAAAAACCCAAGCATCATAATAGCAAAACCAATATGGCTAAGGCTACCACCAATATGTACCGCACCAACTTTTTGATTGCGTAACAGAACCAGACCACTAAACGTAATAGCCACTACACTAGAAAACACCAATGCCATGGCAATAGCAGACGTGAACTTGCCTAGAAAGATAACCGCCGCTGTAGAGACTATGGCCAAAGAAAAAGGCAATGCCAATTTCGTTTCGACGTCATAGCGGTTTTTAATCTTAAATAAATAAAAAGCCTGTCCAGCTCCTGCTAAAACTAGTATGGCTACGGCAAACCATGCCTGAAATTTGGTATAAAATAATACAGGATCAGTGGGTGGAGCTAAATCCAATGAGATTCCAAAGGCTTCCATGATGGTGTTATAAACAGGAATAGAAGTGGAAACCAAAACTTGAAAAGCCGCAAGGCAAAGGACTACCGCTCCTAAAGACACCCAAAACTCGAACTGAAACCAAGAAGACTCTTTTGTATCCATGGAGATGTTTCTCCAGTTCATAACTAATAATGTGATTCCAGATACAATTGTAAACGTTAAGAAGAAGACAAGCTGCCCTGACAATCCTAAGTCAGTAAAAGAGTGCACCGAGGAGTTTCCCAAAATGCCGCTTCTCGTCAAAAAAGTAGCGTATACAACTAAACCAAATGTGGCAAACACAAGTCCATATAGTGACATCGATGTCTTTCCCTTTTTATTCGCTACTAATAGCACGTGCATACTTGCCACTGCCACAAGCCATGGTACGTAAATAGCATTTTCGACCGGGTCCCAACTCCAATAGCCCCCAAAGTTAAGGGTCTCATAAGCCCAATAGGCTCCCATCATGATGCCAACACCTAATACCAATACAGTCATTCCCATCCACGGAAAAGAAGCCTTCATCCAACCTAAAAAGTCTTTTTGAAGCAAAGAAGCCATACCAAAACAAAAAGGAATCGCTGAAAGGGCAAAGCCTAAAAATATGATCGGTGGATGAATAACCATCCATATGTTCTGCAACAACGGATTTAGACCAGTTCCGTCTATCGGGATAAAATCAGGGTTACTTTCAAAAAGCGGTGAGCTAATGACATTTCTTAACAGTACAAATGGCGAACTGCCAATTTTTAGACCCCAATCCGGAAAATAAACACCTAAAATCATGGAGACCAGCGATGCTTGAATAAGACAGAACACCAGCATCACACCAGTCTTTAATGCGCCGGATGTACGTATTAGTATCAGCCCCAAAACCGCATTCCAAAAAATCCAAAGTAAGAAAGACCCTTCTTGTCCTTCCCAAAAGCTTGAAATCACATAATGTAAAGGAAGGTCAAGGGAAGAGTGTGACCAGGCATAATGATATTCAAAGTGGTTTCCGTTGATAATAAGAAACAGGAAGGAAACTATAGCTAACACAGACACCAAATGGGCATAGTAAAGACGATCTGCGAATCTCGACCAAGAGCTTCTGTTGACTGTAATAGCATCATTACCGCTCAAAAGCCTCAACAGATAGCCTAACCTCCCGCCATCAATACCAGTTGGGCGCTGTTCGTAATTTGTCAAGGCCATTGATACAAGATAACTCAAAGCCGCAGCCAAAATGACAACGAAAGACGATACAATCGCTAAATGTCCTAGTTGCCCAAGCATCTATACTTCTAATTTTACATTGTTCGTCAGTGGCTTACTCAAGCAAGTGAGCACGTAACCAGCTTCCTCATCTTTTTTAGATAATATGCTACCAGAGCGCATTTGAATTTCACCCGAAGTACATTTCGCCTTACAGGAGCCACAAATCCCATCCATACAGACATATGGGATGTTGACTTTGTTATCTAACGCGGCATCTAATATGGTTTTATTCGGCTTCACAGAGACTAAATGTTCTTTTCCCTTTAGTGTTATGGATACCTCCCTAGTCTCTAGCATGGCACCACTAGCTTTTGTCTCACCAGCTGACGGAGGTGGAGCTGTAAACTTCTCAATATGTATTTTCTCCTCTGAAACACCGTAAGATTTTAATCCCTCCTCTGCTTCTTTCATCATGCCAGAAGGGCCGCAAATAAAATACTCTGCATCAACTTTTTTCAAGTCAGGAATTTGTTCCAGAAGGTTTCTCACTTGGCTTCTTTCTACCCTGCCCTTATAGCAACCTTCAAAGTCACCCGGATTTTCTAGTATATGCACCAGATTTAATCTCCCGTTAAATTCTGTTTTTAAGGCACTGAGTTGCTCATTAAAAATAACGGATTCTACATCACGATTCCCATAAAACAACGACACCCGTGATTTCTTTTCATTGTACAGCGTAGACTTGGCCATGGACATAAGTGGTGTAATTCCACTACCTGCTCCAAACAATACAATGTCTCTTGATAACTTCGGGTTAGGCTCTAAGGTAAACCCACCCATCGGCTTTAGCACCTTCATAGAATCACCCTTCTTGACTGTATTATACAGGTGATTGGACACTTTACCGTCTTTAATTCTTTTGACAGTCACAGATATAGTACTGTCTACTTTAGGTGCTGTATTTATCGAGTAGCACCGTCGCTCTATTCTTCCTTCAATTTCTGTAAGTAAGGTTAGAAATTGACCAGGGACATATTTGATTTTTTTTAGAAATGGTTGTTTGAAGTGTATGCTAATCGCATCTTCTGTTTCCTTCACCACCTCTACTATTTTTAAATTTACTGCTGACTCCATATCTCTGGTGATGTTATTGGTAATAAAATACGATCCAAACGTGATAGACGGTTAATAGCGAAATGAATAATGAGAAGGCTACGTGGGTAATCATCCAGCCTTGAAAGTACCATTGTTTTTGACTCTTGATAACATCTGTATTAACCATTCCTAATAGAAAGTTTCCAAAGAATGTCAGACTCAAGATTAACAAATAGGCAAAGCCTAATTTCATGGAGTGCACGTAAAAAAATAGTGGTGTAAACGCCCCTAACCAAGTATGAATAGCGTAATAGGTTAAACTCTTATTTTGAAATTTCGGAATAGTCCTTACTAAGCTCAATGACCATTGGAATAAAATAAAAACAGACAGAAATAAGCCCGACCATCTACGGTACATTTGCTCTTCCTGTAGCTCATATAAATAATTCCAGCGCAGACCAAAAAGGTCTTGGATAACGAATAGCGCAAATAAAACGCTACCAATGATCACATAAATCGTTCTGCTCATCCTCCTTAAATATTTCTTCTTTCGCCCGAATGTCTCCGGAACGTAGTTAATGTTTCTCTAATGCTGATATTCTCTCTCTCTATTGCTCAACTAAAGACTATACAGCACAGCTTACTATTTCTCAACTTAAGTAGCGGTAACTGAGACGCTACTTTTCTAGCTAATCAAACAGTCATATGAAGTATAAGTGTAAATGAGATTGAGACCTTAAGCCTCAACCTCATAAAAAGTATATTGACTGAATGTTAGTTTTCTTTATTTTAAAATTCCTTTCAACGTCTCATAAGCCGTTAGCTCAGCTATACTATCTAAGAACACTTCAGTCTCAGGAAGTATATAACCACTTGATGGCCAGCTAGCTCCTACAGGTGGGATTTCATTTTCAGTAAACCCTTTAGTCTTCGCCAAATAAGAATCATATGTTGCACCAGCACCATCACGGTATGCCATAATAATTCCTTGCAATTCATCAAATGTTACAGAATCAGCTGGATATGTCCACGTAGTCGCACCTTGTATGTCCCCAAGTTTCCAATCACTCTTGCTAGTTTCTGGGTGATCATTGTGACAATTCACACATGGCCCAGCAACAGCAAAGTCTGGGAACATAGCTGTATAGAGCTTGTTCTCTTCGTCATAGAAAAACTTCGGCTTGCTGTCTTTTCTCATTTCAGCAAACAACTCAGCCTGCTTTCCTTTGAATTTATTGGACTTTCGGATAGGGAAATCAGATCCAAGAAACAAACCCAATGGGACATCGCCTTTCTTTCTAATGTCACCAGCTATACCTCGTAGAAACAAAGCGGGTAATGGACCAGCTTCGACATCATCCTTTGCCCAGTCTTCATGAAACTTCAGCCCCTTTTTCTTACCAGCACCCACGATAGCCTTGGTATACAGGGTTCTTGCCACGTCATTTTCTTTGGCAACAATTTCAAAGGCTTCTTTAACAGAATACAGTTTTTTTACAACGCTTCCTCCTCCTTCTTCTGGTAGTGGAGCACATGAATAAACGATACCGCCAATGGTCGCGATAAGCACCAGAATAGCGATTGATTTGTTTGTGAAACGTGTTTTCATTTGTCTTAATTTAATTTTAATGAAGAAATAGTGATTGAATAGTTCCTCACATGAAGATTCAATCGTTATGCTGATGCACTATAAATATTGTTGAAATTATACTTTCGCAACTGTGATGGTTGCCTCCAAACGCGTTTTTACTTTGGATTAAGATTCATCAACTATTGACAAACCGATAGTCAAGACGATATGTCATTTATCCATATTCTCAATAGAGGATGACCATTTTATGCAAGCCGCTAATACTGGCAGTCCAAAAGGACTAATCTAAGCTGCCTGATACGCAGCATCCTTCATCGTTGTAGCTAATACCGTGTAGACAGCTATCCACGCTTCTTTAACCTCATCCGTAAAATCTTCTCCCAAACCGGCAGCCAATGTGTCAATTAATGCAGCACCCACAGTATCGTACATCTTTTCGGTAACACCATAGTCTACATGTCGCTTTCCTAGGTCTTGAACCGCAGGGACAATCGCTGCAAGATTTGTCAATCCATTCACAGCAGTGGCAATCATGGTCATGAGTTTCTTACCTTGCTCCTTCATGTCTCCTTTGAACAGAGGTTTTAATTCTGGATCCATTTCGAATAGCTTAGAATAAAAAATTTCTGCTGCCGTATCCGCAATAGGTACAACTTTTGCGAATGACTCTTGAACCAATTTCACCTGCGTAGCTGTAACTGGTCCTTCTTCTTTTGGGGTAGATTTACCGAATAGATTTTTAAAAAAGCTCATTTTTTTGGATTTAATTTTTGATGCTATTAATTCATTTAATTTCTCAACAATCTGGCGTAAGCATTTGCTTTTCAACATCAAACAGCTCGTTTAAAGCGTTTGAAAATTGGTCTTCGTTTCCTCTGGCACAGACGCTGCGCATCTGCTTAGCAGGAATTTTAACTATCTTCTTAATAAAATTATCTGTGACTTGCTCAATCAGGAGCTTTTCGTCTTCTCCTAGATTTGAGTAACTGGCCATCGTTTCATTTCTTAAGCCTCGCAGTAAATGCTTGAACTGGCTGAGTACCGGTGACAGACTCATCACACGAAGCCAATCCAAAAATCCTTCTATCGATTCTTCTATTATGGCTTCCACTACCGGTATTTCTCGCTTTCTAATTTCTAATGTTTCATCCACTAACTGACTAACTTCATCCAAGTCAATTATTCTGGATGTAATCCCTTTGTCCACACTTCTTGGTACTGCTAAATCGATAATACATGATGGCATTTTTTCTGACTTAGGAAACAGCCCTCTGTGTATCACTAAGTCTTTTCCAGAAATAGCACTGATTACTACATCATAGTCTCCTATATGACGGTTGAGATCCATGAATGGAATGGTCGAGTACGAAAGTTCATCAGCAAGAAATATCGCCGAAGGAGCTGACCTATTCGTAAGACTTACCTTTTGATATCCTTTTAATTTAAGGTTTTTAGCAACAGCCACACCCATTTTTCCTGTTCCCACGAGCAACACTTTACTGTCTGTGGACAACCCTTCCAAGCTCGAAAGAATCTTAACAGAACTGTACGACACGGAAGAAGCTCCAGATCGAAATTTAGTTTCTTGTGATACTCTTTTTTGACTGAAAAACACTACATGCATCAATCGATGTATGTATGTGCCCGCCATATCTTCATCTACAGAAAGCCTGTATGCTTCTTTAACTTGACCCACGATTTCTAAATCACCCAGTACCTGTGATCGTAGGCCAATCGACATGGAAAATATGTGTTCCAAGGCATCCACTTCCGACTTATGATCAAAGAAGTCAGCTACCTGAGCGTAGGAGACACACTTGAAAGCACATAGCAATTTGAGC
>CAYMST010000023.1:8266-28691 GCA_964393115.1 uncultured Roseivirgaceae bacterium
GTTGTACTATAATAATATATCTCCGTCCGGTTACATGTGGATATAACCAGTGCTTCTTGAACTTCTAAAGTCTCTTTTAAGAACCTCAAAAAACCTACTTGCTCACTTTTTGATAGCACCAATTGGCTACGTATTTCAAGCGAGGCTTTTTCATGAGATAATATCAGTACGTTCAGTGCATTCTCCATTTACCATCAGTCTTTTCAAAGAAATCTTTGAATCAATGAAAATATAATATCTTATACGTAAAACTACGTACCAAAAGTAATGGGCTGTGATATCAATTATTATGGTTCACTACAGAGAGGATTGGGTTTTTGCGCACTTAAATACCTGCCATACGACAGTTGTCGACCACTAACCAATTCGATAAAGTAGAAATTGTAGGATTTAATTGAATTCCTGTACTATAAGGGCACTACCGAACGTTGAGTTTCTTCGTAAGACGCCTCGCTTACCATAGCTTCTGCAGCAAATTCTTCCCATTTCCCAATTGCCTCTGCTACTTGATCAAGGATATCTTGAGCTTTTTTAACGCTAAAAATCTTTGCCAGGCCAAGAAGATGCTCACGTGTAGGGTGCTTTCCTTCGTTGTTTACAAGAGTGCTATGCTGCCCATGCCCAGAGGAGGAATAGGTCAGATCATAAGCAGGCGAGAATCTCCATTTACCCTTTCGATCCATGAGAAAAGAAAAGTTCTTACTATGATCGTCTCGATTATGTGCCATGACATTGAAAGCTGCCAGCCTCAATACTTTTTCATAGGCACCTACATGTTTTTCCAGTCGAAAGGCGCAGTCCATTAGGTGTCCATAATCTAGTTGACTATACCGAAAGTCATCATGCATTATGCCACTCGCCGAGTGAACATGGAAACGGTTATCACCTTTTCTATCAAATCGGCGTGTTCCAAAAAACTGGCGTCCTGTCTCACTGGTGAATAGCCGACATTCGGTCATGTCAATACCTGCCTGCTTAGCCATCAGGTGATACGCATATTCAATATTGGCAATATCAGGCCTGTCAAAGGAAGAAGGAAACTTAATAATCCAATGCTCATAGCCTTCTGGCAAGCTTTGTTCACCATAAATGATATCACCATTTCGTTGGTTATAGCCAACAAATACTTTAGGTCTAGCACCTCCCGATGACCCTCCAATCGTAAAGAGTTCTTCTAATAGTGCTGACTCTGTACCATTAAGAATAGCAGTAGCTTCATCAGCTAGTGTATCTAACCGAAACTGATTATTATAATAGCCTTCCTCCATGGTAGGAGCATATGTCAAAGCACCCATGCCATGGTTACCTATATAAAGTAATCGATCTAGTGCAGTAAGGTCTCTTGGATTGAGTCCTTTGGCTACAAGAGACCGATCCAGAAGCAGTCGTCCCCATCCATCGGGTAAGGAATCGTTAAAAACACCGTAAAGCCCATCAAAAGGCTTCCATTCGGCAGTATAAACCTTCTCAGCAGTTGGTATCTTAATTGGTGAAATATTCAGCTTATACTGCAAAAATGAAGGATAATATTTAAAATGGATTTGTCTACCGTTTTGGACCAGTTCTCCGACTTCTATCTTTTCTGACTCTAGATCCAGTGAAACCGTAACACGATCAACAACCATTATCCTTCATTCATTTTTTTGCTGAACAGCTGCAGAACATCATTTTCTTTTTCTGTACTTTGAAATAACTGTTGAAACTCATCTAACCTTTCAAGTACATATGCGAGCTTTAGCAGCGACTCTAAAGATATTTGGCCCGAAGATTCAAAACGCTTTAAACTACCTAATGAAACTCCTGATCGCTGAGCCAGGTCCTTTTGAGATATCTTTTGATATTTCCTTACACCTTTGAGACGATCGGCTAGTTCTACAAGTACGTCAGAAGGTAAACGTTCTGTACTAAAAGGATTCATGAAGCTAATATATTAACTAAAAGTGAGTAATTAACATAAAAATAGCTCATATATTAACCAAAAAAAACTACTTAATGAATAATTCAATGGTCTCACTCCTTGTTTCATTGCCCAACTTGTCAATGGCCCGAATGCTAAAACTAACAAGTCCTGGTTCTTTGAAACGGTATGGCTTAGCGTAAACAATTTCCTCTCCACCATTGATACTGAAATAAATATCTTCTGTATCCACAACGGCATCTGTTGCTCCAAGATATAATTTGGTTCCTTTCGAATATACCGGAATTGGAGCGTCCTTATCGTTCAGGACAATATGTCCTACTGGCTCCATACTTATTATGTACTCAAGCTTTGGGCCAGTGTTGTCTACCACAAAAAAGAAGTCTTTTGTATTTCTATTGTTTACCTCATCTGTACCATAGAAGTCTATTACGTAAAGCCCTTCATCTTGCAAGGTAATAGGCGCAGCATAATCTACCCCCTTTGCTCCGTTAATTTTATAACCCATGGCCTTCACACCACTTTCTATGTCATCAGCATTAAGCACTATTCTAGTAGCACTGGTAATGAAAGTAGTATCTCTAGAAAAATATTGAGAACCAGTATATGAATGAGATATTTCTGGAGCATCCATGTCCATGTCCAGTGCTTTCCTGCCTCCATATTCCTCCATGAACAAACCTTTATAGTCATTGTTTACCTTATCAACCGCATAATACTTAACGACGTGGCTACCTTTTGACTTGTCAAGTATAAACGGTTCTCGATATATTTTCTCCGGCCCACCGTCAATAGAATAAATGAGTTTTTTAACCCCTGCTTTATTATCCATTGCCTTAAGTTGTACTTTGGTTCTTGTGGAAATAAATACTCTTCCTCTATTTTGATACTGATCTCCTAATACCGTTGCTTCTACCTCTGGCGGCTTAGCATCTAAGTAAAATTTAAATTCCTTACTTACTTCCTTGTTTTCAACATTGTCCTTCCCGAAGAACGTTATTATATGCTCACCATCAGACAGTTGATTGAGTTTGATTTCGGATGTGTAGACTCGTGATGCGCTACCGTCCATTTCATAGTAAACATCCTTAAGTCCAGAGGAATAGTCTATGGAAGATAGTGATATCGTAGATCTAGGGGACAACACATTTCCCGAACGATCACCTAGGACTTGATATTCAGAGACCGGGGCTTTAATATCATGAATAAAAGTATGCTGATGTAATTCTTCTTCGTTACCTACCTTGTCTATTGCATAAACCTTCAAATCGTAGGCCCTGTCATCAGAATAGGTGATTTCGTTTTTATACTTTTGATAATCTCCGTCATCCAAGGAATATAATATATAATTAACCCCAGAGTTCTGATCAATGGAAGTAGCAGAAGTGGTTAATCCGGGGCCATAATACACATCTCCTTCTTCGGAAGTATATTCAACAGCATTATCAAATTTTACGGAAGTCAATGGTGACTGACTATCTTTAAAAACTTCCCAAAGCAACTCAACCTTTGGCTCAACTACCTTACCTATGCTGTCTACAGCATATGACGTACGGAAATAATTAACACCTTCGGTGTCTAAATACATTGGGTCCACATATTCCGGAGTGCTCTCCGACTGAAGTAAGTGTGCGTTTTTAGCATCTGGATTATCAGAAATAAAAATAAACATAGGAAGCTCCGATTGCCAGTATAATGTTCCGTCTTCGCTCACCGTATAGACTTTTTTATGTTCAGGTTTCACTTGAGCTGTCAACGGATATGCCAAAGAACAGATGATAAGCATCACGATACCATAGCGGCTATAGAGGCGTAAGCGACCACTAAGGTAATGATGGACTGTTGACGCTATGTCATCTTCTTTTCGCATTGCTTAAATCAATAATAATAAAATCCTTATGGTTGGACGTAACTTATTGACAGTAAATAAAGATAAATCCTAGCTTCGGTTAAACCATTTTACCGACTTTTTTCATTTTTTTGTATTATTCCGGATTGATCGTTGATCTGTAACACCTAAATCCTTTTGTCGTATAAGTTAATGCGATTTGTATGTGTTGTCTTTTTCTAAGAACTCTTATCGTCGGAGTCCTTTTCTGTAATGTTAGTTATCTGCATGGCTCCACCTCCTCACGTTTAGCCGAAAACCCCTCGGCTCAAACACAGGATTCAAGTGCACTAGCACTAGTGCATAAAGCAGACACTCTTCTTCTCTACAACAGACACGATAGCTCTATTAGCTACCTGCAGCAGGCCCTTGAGATTTTTGAAACCAAAAAACAATGGCACGGCATTATCATTTGTAAAAATAAAATCAGTGAGAACCTAAGTGCAATATTCAACCTTCAAGACGCGCTTGGCTTAGCCACTGAAACCTTACAACTGGCTAAAGAGCATTTAGGTGAAAATCACCTGGAGACTGCTGCGGCTATCAATAATATTGGTAATGTATATTACTTGACTGGGCAGCATGAAAAAGCGCTGGAAGAGTTCGAGAAAGCGCTCGCTATCCATGAACACCCGGGAAATAAGGATCATCTCTATTCTGCGCCCACAAATCTTGGGATAGGAAACGTCTACTATGGTAAAAACCGATATGCTGAAGCATTCAAATACTTCAAAAGCGCCCTGGAAACGAATCAACGGATTCTCGGTGAAGATCATCCTTATGTGGCCAACTCATACTTGAGTCTCGGAAACCTCTACCGAAATAAAGGGAGCTATAACCTGGCTACCGAATATTATGAAAAAGCGCTTGAGATCAACCAAAGTAACTTCGGAGAAAACCACCCTGATGTAGCCACAACATATGTTGGCTTGGCAGACATATACAAAAGCAGTGGGCAGTACGAAATTGCCATGCAATACTACAATCAAGCGGAATTAATCTACAATAATTTCCTGAATCGCATCAACCCTAAGTTTGGAGCCATCTATTTGGGAATCGCAGATGTGCACAAAAACAGAGGGAACTACCGGGATGCACTTGTGTATTACAAACGAACAAAAGACTTGTTTGCCAAGACTATTGGTGAAAATCACCAGAGCTATATTCAAGCCAATCTCGGCATTGGTAATACTTACATGTACCAAGAGAAATTCAAAGAGGCTCTAGATTACTACAACCGCGTCATCGATATCAATTATAAGTTGGTGGGAGATGCACATGCAAACTCATCAGCGGCCAATAATAACCTTGGAAGTATTTACTATTTCTTTGGTGATTTCGACCTGGCCGTTCGGTATTTCAAAAAAGCATTGGAAATTGATCTAGAACTCCACGGAACAGAGCATCCAAATGTCGCCAATGCCTATTATAACCTGGGAAGAGTATTTGGAGAAAAAGGGGAGACGGTGACGGCACTACAATATGTCCAAGATGCCATTAACGCCAGCATTATTGACTTCCATGACCAGAATATTTATGTAAACCCTGCTTTGGTTAACTTTTTTGACAACAAAGACCTACTTTGGTTTTTGAGTTTTAAAGGTGAATTGTTAGAGTCCGGATTCACGGGAAGTGCCAACATGAAAGGGTTAGATATTGCGCTCAATAGCTTTATCTTAAGCGATAGTTTGGTCGAACAAATACGGCAATCTTATACCGATAGAAAAGATAAAATAGAACTTGCTCAATTTTCTAGTAAGATCTATGAAAGTGCTGTTCGATCATGTTATTCGCTAGTTACCATGCTAAATGAAGAAAATGTCAAACAAATATCTCGCGACGCTAACTATGAGCAAAAGCATGCTGAATACCTTGACTGGCTGATTCATTTTACCGAAAAAAACAAAGCTGCCATTCTATTCTCTTCGCTTGCGGAATCCAACGCTAAATCGTTTGGAGGCTTGCCCGATACGTTGCTCAATTTGGAAGAGGAATTAAAGAAACTTATCAATCAGTATACGCAAGAACTAGCCGCCAACCCCGATAGCTCGATGCGCGCTTTTTACCAACAAGAACTTTTCAAGGTAAACCGTGAGTATGAGGATTTAATAGAAAATTTTGAAACGGAGTACCCAAAATATTTTGATCTGAAATATGATATTAGCGTGGCCAACTCGAGTAGCCTTCAGTCACTGCTAGATGACCAGTCCATGATTCTCTCTTATTATGTCATGGAAGATGATCTTTTCATTTTGCATATCTTCAAAGATAAAATAGAGGTCTACTACCACGATAAAATCGATAGCTATGAACAAACTATTAAAGCTATGCGCGCAGGGATACTATATAAAAGTAGGAGGATATATACCCGCAGTGCTCATAAGCTTTACAAGCAACTCTTCCCAGATAAGATACCAGAGCAGATAGAAAATATAATTGTCGTGCTAGATGGGGTTATGTCTACTATTCCATTTGAGGCTTTGTTAACAGAAAATGTTGCTGACACGCTGGAATATCAGGACTTCCCTTATCTCATCAAGTCTCATGGCTTTTCCTATACCTATTCAGCCAACTTATTGTACAAGACATTCAAAAATGAAAAAATCTTACGTCCAAAATCCAGAAAAGAAGTGATTTCACTGGCTCCTATTGATTTTGATGTTGATAACTTAATTGCGATGCGTAAGAAAAGGGACCTCGCGGCTCAAGAGACCAATTCTAAATATGCATATACCAGAGCTGTTTCCATCGCTCCAGAGGAGATGCAGCCGCTGCCTGGCACGCGAATAGAGGCAATTGGTATTGATAGTATTCGTTCATTGCATAATCATAAAGGAGATATGCTGCTTTACGAGGATGCTAACGAGACGACCGTCAAATCAGATATGCTTAGCGAGTATAAGTACGTGCACATTGCCTCACATGGGTTCGTAAATCAGCAAGAACCTGAGTTTTCAGGTATTTTCTTGTTCATGGACTCTACTCATAAAGAGGAAGACAATATCCTATTTACCGGTGAAGTGTACAATATCTCGTTAAACGCTGAGTTGGTGACTTTATCTGCATGTGAGACAGGACTCGGAAAAATATCATCAGGAGAAGGAATAATTGGGTTAACAAGAGCACTCATCTACGCAGGTGCAAAAAATGTAACGGTATCGTTATGGAAGGTGTCAGACGCTTCTACCAAGGAGTTGATGATCGATTATTATTCCGACTTTTTGGAAAAACCTATTCCTAAAAAGCTAGACGAAAGTCTAGCTTACTCCCCATCCATGCGGAAGGCAAAATTAAAAATGATCAATAGTCCCAAGTTCTCGCATCCGTATTATTGGTCTCCATTTGTACTGATCGGAAAGTAAGCATCATTAAAAGTGCTCAAGCTTATCCACCTCATCTTTCGATTTACCGGCTGCTACTTTCATCCTAAATTATTTGGATGTATTGGCATTTTTCTGTCCCTATTCACTTTATTAGAATATCAGTATTCAATTTATGACACCATTATAGCGCCATTAATAGGAAACCCAATTCGCATTCCATTAATGTTCATTCATCAGGTAACACCTTTCCTTGTTACGTGCACGTTTATTTCCCTCTTCACCAAAAAAAAATCATGGATAAAATCTAAAACATTTTGGCTAAAGGTTATCGCTGGTTTTAGCATCGTTTCTATTGGGCGATCGTTATATATCCCTTGGCATTTTTTACTGGATTTCAACGAGGTAGATGAACACTTTATAAAACAAATATTTCGACAAATCGACGGGCTTCTTATTATCGTTGCCCCTCTTTTGTTGATTCACATATTTTTGGAGAAACCATACTTCAAAGGCTACTATGGCTTAAGATCCGAGGAGAATCATGTTAAACCATACTTATACATGCTTCTAATTATGGTATTTGGAGTCGGTTTAGGTTTCAAAATTGGAGATTTAAACGAATTTTATCCCGTATATCAACGTAGCGGAGGAGACGAGTTTGCTTTGCAAAACGACCTCTCACGGTTCATTACGATTATCACCTTCGAGCTAGCATATGCTATTGATTTCTTCTGGGTCGAGCTTTTCTTTCGAGGCTTCTTAGTATTGGCTTTTACGCGCTGGTTTGGTGGCCATGCTGTTCTCATTATGGTCTCCACCTATGTATTTGCGCATTATGGAAAGCCATTAACAGAAATCATAGGCTCTTGCTTTGGGGCTTATATCCTCGGTATACTAACTTATCATACGCGTAGCGTCTGGACAGGAATAGTCTTGCATATCGGAATCGCCTGGATCTCAGAGTTATTTGGTTTTTTTAATTTGGCAGACATTTTTCTCAATAATTAGTCTCATCACTTTGATCATCGCATGCACTTAATTGAGAATACAGACCAACGCTTGCTCAAGGAAAACTGAAAAATTTTATGTGTTTTAAAAACTTGAATTTCAGGAACCAGTATGGTCCATTTCAGAAGTTTTTTAATACTTGGTCATGAATTCAGTGTTTGAAATCCAAGTCACTAATATTGGAACCGAAGAGTCTATTTTCTTAAGAATTATTAGAAATGGCTGATTAAATTTCAATTGTCTTTCGCTCCTTCCAAATATTTCTTCAACTGCATCGGAAGACATTTTGACACCCTTTTCGTCTAAGGAAAACCCGATTCTTTGTTTTACTATATCAAGTTGTACGTCACCACATTGGTCATTCAGGAATCTTCTATCGCATAGTTCTTTGAATTCCTTAGACAAATCAAAAGCAATGACAGGAATTTTTAATGAATCCAAGAATGTAACTAAACTTCCTCTATTATTCTGTCCCATCCTCTCGTTTACATCCAGATATGTTTGTTCTAAAGAATGTCGCTTGTTCAATTTGGCTAAAACTAGTTCAGCATCATTCAATATAATTTTGATTATAAAATCATTTTCGTCTTTATAATCCATGACGCGTATATTTCTCGCAAATTCAGAATAATTATCGGCCTCGCTATTGAGTTCAAACGTATGGACGCGTTGATGATCAAAAACGATTGAACTTTCCTTTTTGGACTTAATGAAGCCTTGCCATTTGAAATCAAATGCAATTTGGGTGTAAGAAATAAACTTACCTATGTGTTGTTTGAAATCGTAAGCTCTAAAAAGATTAGAATTTGATAACAAGTCGGTTAAAGAATCATATCTATTATGGTCTAGCCTCCCTGAAAATGTCAGAATATTTTGATTCCTAAAAAGTCCCGAATGGAACTCAAACCCGTTGAGGTACTCCAGAATACTAGGAGGGTCTGAAATCATTAGATCTCCCGAGCCGATAAGAGATTTTTTCAAATGATACCATGAAATCTCTAAAGTTGGACTGTAAACCACATTAAAATTCCCATCGAATTTGTGCTTTAAAATCGCTATTTGTTTAGACTGACTATAACCCGAAACCGTAAGAATAGTCAGTATATAGAAAACAACACTTTTAAACATTTCAAATACCGTTAAAGATTAACCTCGCCAACGGAGCATTACTCCGTAAAAAAGTTAATAGAGCTTTCACTGTAAAAACCTAAGTCATCAAATATTTTGGCCGTCAATAGGTGAGGACCGCGTTCAAAGTTGAAGGTAGCCGCATGACCAAATTTATACGGAGGGGCATAAATGGTTTCAATGAACTCATTATCTATATAAAGTTCAATTTTTGTGATATAGCCATCGATATCCGCAGCGCTAAGCAAAAAATCAGAAATAACCTTCTTAGGGGTAGATGTACTTCCTTCCTTCGGGGAAAGCACGCGACCGTAAGGACGATAATTTATTTTTTTCGATTCACCAGTAACCGTGATAACGATACGACGAAAGTCATAGAGTGGAACCTCACCATCATCCTTTACGATCAAAATAATGTGAAGATCATTTCCAACAGCATCAACCGGTACCGTTAT
The DNA here is from genome assembly GCA_964393115.1 of uncultured Roseivirgaceae bacterium. GTDB lineage: Bacteria > Bacteroidota > Bacteroidia > Cytophagales > Cyclobacteriaceae > CAYMST01. The sequence continues at coordinate 17,987 of CAYMST010000023.1, forward strand.
TTCAGTCTTGCTTAGTTTCTTACCAGATATCTCAAAGTCTCCTGAAAATATGTGGTCGGAAGCTTCCTGATAGTAAAACCATTCATAAGTAAGTTCATCACCGTCAGGATCACTAGACTTTGAAGCATTAAGCTTTAACGTCTCCCCTGGTTCGGCAGAAATACGTATTACCTGATCAGAACCATCTTTGCCGAAATAGGCTACGGGATTATGGTTAGCAGATTGCGAGGAAGAAACACACCAGTCTGCACGTGCTTTCAAGTCATTTAAATAAGAATGTCGCCAGCGCATTAGGGCGTTCTGAACATAGAGTTTAGAGCTCCCTATCCAGTTTTTGTAATAGGTAAGATTTACTTCACCGTCTCCAGTAGTAGAATATGCTCGTATTTGTGATCCTTTTGACCCAATAGAGGCCATATCCGATGGCTTGGAAGAATATCGTCCACCCCATCCTCCCCACGATGGATTTGAAACTTCGAAAAGGCCTTGATTCACCAAACCCAGCCAAGTGGCAGTACCAGATCCTTCTAATGCTCTGTTGCCAATGGTATACTGAGCACATAGAGCTCCATGACCGTGAGTAATATTTTCCGAAGCCCAAGCTAGTTGCCCATTAAGATCTTTAGATTTTGAACTCCAACCATAAGGTCCGGCGACTTTGGTGACATCGGCAAAGTCCCCGTCGGCATAAGCCATACCTTGTATAAAACTTCGGTAGATAGATACTTCCGAAAAGTTTTTTGATATGTACACATCAGCATTGTCAAGACCTCCTTCGTCAAAAATGGATACATGTTGTAAAATGCTGTGGATAGCATTTCCTTTTTCCTCTTTCAATTCTTGAAAGGCTTGTGCTACGGTATTGGCTCCTGCGTTCAGTGCGATAACCAACCCTTCCGAACCTGATTCTAAAATTGCCTTTTTTATAAGTGCTGAACCCTCCGTGGATTTACCTGCTCCAACCCCTGACATGCCATATACAGATTGTCCACTTGCAGAGACGTCCTTTAGTGCTTGTGCTTCAGGCCATCCGGTATCATTTTTCTTCAAGTTTTCTAAAACCTCCCCATAGGCGTCAATAACTTCATGGACCTTACCAATAGCGGGCAAGCTCCTCTCAGCCATTGAGGTATTGACTATAATACCTTTGATATCCAGATCATTGGCATATAGTAACAGATGTACCAAGGTCTGAATTCTTCCCTGCTCTTCGTTAAGATCGGTGACATAAATCAATGGGGTCTTTTTGGTAGGGACATCGTGTGAGGCATGAACACCTCTCGCCGAGATTATTAGAGACAACAAGGTCAACACAAATATCACGGACTTATTCATAACTTCGGATTTTTTGAATTTGGGATAAATTAACCAAATAAATTGAAAAACAGGAATTCACCTCTTCTGGAAGGTAAAAACGTTCGATATATCAACAAATCTAGCAAGATCATTTAATTCCTGTTTCCTTAATTTTTATTTAAAATCATATCACGGTTTACCGGATTAGCCGTAATTTTCACTGCGTAATAATCTCAAATAATGATTTACACCACATTAGGAAATACCAACATTGAAGTGTCCAAAATTTGTCTTGGCACAATGACATGGGGGGAACAAAACACCGAAGCGGAAGGCCATGAACAAATGGACTACGCACTAGAGCAAGGCGTTAATTTCTTTGATACCGCAGAAATGTATTCGGTTCCTGGCCGTCCTGAAACATACGGTGCCACCGAAAAAATAATTGGAACCTGGTTTGAGAGCCGGAAAAACAGGGATAAGATCATATTGGCTAGTAAAGTGGTGGGGCCATCGGCAGGTTTAAAATATATCCGCAATCCACTAAAACACAATAGAGAACAAATCGAAACAGCCATAGCAGGGAGCTTAAAAAGGCTAAAAACGGATTATATTGATGTATACCAAATCCACTGGCCCGAGCGCATGACCAATTACTTTGGGAAGCTTGGATTTGAGGATAATGAAGGCGAAGTATGGAAAGATAATATTAATGAAATAGTTGAGACACTCAAAGACCTCAAGACCGCAGGTAAGATACGGCATTTTGGCTTGTCCAATGAAACACCATGGGGTGTTATGCGCTACTTTGTGGAGTCAGAGAAAACCAATTTCGAACACCCGGTAAGTATTCAAAACCCCTATAGTTTACTTAACCGTACCTTTGAAGTAGGACTATCAGAAATCACCATCCGCGAAAAATGCGGCTTACTGGCCTACTCACCGTTGGCCTTTGGCCTGCTTTCGGGGAAGTATCATGATGGTTCTGACGTATCTACATCAAGGATTACGCTTTTCCCAAAACTTGGCAGGTACAACGACCCAAATGTGGTCATGGTAGCCAAAAAGTACTTCGAAATAGCCAAGAAATATGGATTGAGCCCAACACAACTTTCTCTAGCCTATGTGAATACCCGTAAGTTTGTCACCGCCAATATTATAGGGGCAACAACCATGAGTCAACTTAAGGAAAATATCAAAAGCATAGATGTCAGGTTAAGCGATGAGATGATATCAGAGATAAATAAAGTTCATGCGCAACATTCAAACCCTGCACCGTGATACTTGATCAGGAAGTCCCGAAAGCATCTTTAGAAGCATTCGTTTTATTTATTGTGGTAGTAGTCTCTTGTCTCGCTGCCGTTTCACAAATAAAAAATCAAGCTTTAAGAGTTTTAGGGTTACCCAAAAACTTCTATCTGGAAATAGGGCTTGGTCTTTGGTTAGCACTCTTGGGTGCACTCAGTTGGAGTGGTTTTTTCATGAATTTTGGTGCTTTTCCCCCAAGGTTCTTGATTGCGATAGTCCCGACCTTCATATTTATCATCGCTGCACTACTCCTCAAACCTTGGCGGAGTGTGGTAAACGAGTTTTCCATATCATCAATGACATGGTTACACATCGTACGAATTCCTGTAGAAATTGTATTGTGGTGGTTATTCCTAAATGGTCTGGTACCCAAATTGATGACCTTTGAGGGAATAAACTGGGACATTCTTTCGGGCATCACCGCTCCACTGGCAGCGCTCGTTTTTCTGAAGCCAGCGTTCAAAAAGATCAACTTGGTCTGGAATATTGTTTGTCTTGGATTGCTGATCAATATTGTCGTTCACGCCGTGTTATCTGCACCATTACCATTCCAACAGCTTGCGTTCGACCAGCCAAACATCGCCGTTTTCCAATTTCCGTTTATTTGGCTCCCCGGTTTTGTTGTTCCGGTCGTTTTATTTTTACATATCGCGACGATTAGTAGACTTATCAAATCATTAAAAATAATCTCTCACTAAGAAAACACTACTTCGATTTGATAATTATGTCCACGGAAGATGTGAAAAAGTCTTGGACCAGTATTGCTTCAAAATATTCTCATGACAGCGGGCTCATTACCGAATTATGGGATGAGATAGTTACCGCCTATACCTCTCCGAATAGGCACTATCACAACTTACATCACATTTCGTTCATGTTACAATTATTTCACCAATACGAAGAGAAGCTCATCAAAAAAGGCGAAGTGTTATTCTCCATTTTCTACCATGACATTATTTACGATGTGAAAAGCCGAAAAAACGAAGAAAATAGTGTCAAGTACGCTGCTTTACGGTTACTCAAGCTAGGTGTTAGCCCAACAGCAATTAACCGAATTTCCAAAATGATTGTATCAACAAAGCATCACGAGCCTACTGATAACATGGACAATAATTATCTACTTGATTTCGACTTGGCCATCTTAAGTGCTCCAGAAAAGGAGTATAAACTATACACTGATCAAATTAGAAATGAATACCTCCTTTACCCAAAAACCATGTACCGCTTTGGGAGAAAAAGATTACTCAAAAACCTACTTCGACAAAGCAGCATTTATGCAACGGAAGATTTCCAAAGTCGCAATCAGAAGGCCTTGATCAATTTAGAACGTGAACTTTACTCATTTTAGAACGTGAAGATACCTCTACAGTTACTATTGACCCTCTTGGCTAATTTTGGTTTATGGAGCTTACAGCTGACGAGCAAGCATTGGTCTAACCATGAAGCCAAAATCACGCATGACCATACCAAAAGAACCTGTATTGCGTTTCGAATAATAGGTAAAGTCTCTTTAAGAGCTATTATAAAATCTAGCAGTACGCCGTTCAAACCAGCTCTTTTGTGTAATTATCTTATGGATTCCATATAAATTTCTTGGGATGAACTTGAAAACATTGATTCTTACTTTTTTTTTATGCGCTCATTATCTCTTAGCGTGGGCGCAAACAGAAGTAGTAACCTACTATGATGGTATAGGTAAGCCTACCAAAGAACGATATTCCATTCTTCAACGTGATAGTACCAAAATCCATGGTGACTATCGAATGTTCTTTCGATCTGGAGCATTAATGGTAAATGGTCAGTTTCAAGAAGGACAAAAACATGGGGTTTTTGAAAACTTCTATGAAAATGGTGTGCTGCAGCGGGTGACACATTACCGTAATGGACTACGTTACGGGCTAACCGAAGTTTTTTATGAAGACAAATCACCATTACAAACTGCGTATTTTGAAAACGACACCTTAGAGGGAGAGGTGACGCAATACTATAAAAATGGTAGTATCAAGAATATAACTCACTTTAAAAAAGGGAAGCCTGATGGTCTGGTAACGCAGTATTACCCAAACGGCAACAAGAAAGAAATCACAACCTATAAAGCGGGCGATCCTAATGGTCCCACTAGTGCTTATTATGAGAGTGGCAAACTTAAAAGTGAATCGGTCTTTAAGCAGTCATTCTTACATGGATATTTCAAGACCTATTACCCCAGCGGTCAGTTAAGTACAGAGGCTTACTATGAAGATGGCTCGCAGACGGGATCATTTTCGAACTACTTCGAATCGGGTACACTGCAAGCAAAGGGGCTCTATAAGAATGGTCTACTTGACGGAGAAGTATTTAATTATTTCGCTGATGGCACCACCAAGCAAGCATTTCGATACTTAAAAGGAAAGAAAACAGGAACAAACATTATCTATTTCAGTACTGGACAGATTCGAGAGAAAAGTATTTTTTCCAACGAAGAAAAAAATGTTGATACGGAAGAATATGATGAAAAAGGAAATTTATTGGCCAAAAAACGATTTCAAGAGGGCTTAAAAAGTGGTGTTTGGAAGTACTACTTCACGAATGGAAAGGTCTACGTCATTGAGCGCTATAAGAACGATGGCCTAAATGGAGAGCGAGCCGTATATACAGATAGGGGTAAAAAATCTAGGATTGAAAGCTATCAAAACGGTAAATTAAATGGGCTCACATCCATATATGATAAAAATGAACACGTAACTGAAGAAATCACCTATCAGTTCAACCGTAAGCAAGGTGAATATAAGAAGTACTTTAAGTCTGGTAAATTGGCGGTTTCCGGTAGTTATCATCGAAACAAAAAACACAAAAATTGGATCTACTACAAAAAAAATGGAGAGACCGAAAAAGAAGAAAGCTATCATTTCGGAAAACTAGTGCCGCAACAGCCTGACTAAAACGAAGATAAATGTAATTTTGTGGCATGTTAGCAGAAGCCATCAGTAAGACAGAGTATAATTTTAAAGGCCAAAAAGGAAAATACACCGGAAAAGTAAGGGACGTATATGAGTTTGACGATAAGCTGGTCATCGTAGCCTCAGATCGAATTTCCGCTTTTGACGTAGTCTTACCTCGCCCCATCCCATACAAAGGTCAAGTCTTGAACCAGATAGCGGCAAAATTTCTGGATCTTACCTCTTCTATTGTCCCAAACTGGGTAGAGGGCGTTCCAGACCCTAATGTGACCGTTGGAAAACGATGTGAGCCATTTAAAGTTGAAATGGTGATACGCGGATACCTAGCAGGACATGCCTGGCGCGAGTACCGTGATGGTAAGCGAGAGATATGCGGTGTTCCGCTACCGGACGGATTAAAGGAAAATGATAAGCTTCCAAGCCCGATCATTACACCTACGACCAAAGCAGATCAAGGACATGACGAAGATATTTCAGAAGAAGAAATCCTAAGGCAAGGACTTGTTTCCGAATCAGACTATGCAACATTAAAAGATTATACCTACAAATTATTTGAGTTTGGTTCAAACTACGCTCACCAGCAAGGGCTAATATTAGTAGATACAAAGTATGAGTTTGGTAATCATAAAGGGGAAATATTGCTGATTGATGAAGTTCATACACCGGACTCTTCTCGCTACTTTTACGCCGATACCTATGAGGAAAACCAGCGATTAGGAAAACCTCAAAAGCAGCTGTCTAAAGAGTTTGTTCGAAAGTGGTTGATTGAGAATGGCTTCCAAGGAAAAGAGGGGCAACAGATGCCTACTTTGAGTGACGAATATGTGCATGAAGTGTCAGAACGGTACGTAGAATTATTTGAAAAAGTAACAGGAGAATTGTTCGTTAAAGATATTTCTACGGATAAAATAGACAGAATTAGGGAAAATATCGAAAAATCCATCGCTTGATGTTTTGATTGATTAGATTTATGGTCATCAAGACATTAGACCCCCATTGTAAAATTTTAGAGGAGGTTTGGATTAAAAATAGTAATCATCATAAAATTTAGATTAAGATGAGTTTTGAAGTAAAGAACGCCGAGCATTACAGTATAATCAGAATTAAGAACGAAAAATTAGATTCAATTTTAAGTCCTGAACTGAAGTCTGAATTTACTGATATGCACAACGCAAACGTTTCTAATGTCATTGTAGACATGAATGATGTGAAATACGCTGACTCTTCTGGACTAAGTGCGCTATTAGTGGGAAATAGACTATTTGGAAGTGGAGATAATGTATTTGTTCTTGCAGGTCTAAATGACCACGTGATGAAGCTGATAAATATCTCACAACTAGATAAAGTATTAGAAATTCTTCCAACAGTAGAGGAAGCAGTTGATACAATTTTCCTTCATGTTATCGGCAAAGGCCTTATCGAAGGAGAAGATAAAGAAGCTTAAATATACGTTGGCCAACAAACTTGTTGGCCTTTTTTCTAACCAACTCCACCCTATTGTCCCTTCATTTAAGAATACTCGGATCTAGTGCTTCAGCACCAGCTTTTAATAGGCATCATACCGCCCAGGTCCTTGAGTTGCACAATCATAAAATACTAATCGATTGCGGTGAAGGAACACAACTACTGCTCAGAAAATATGGCTATAAGCTCAGCAAAATAACGCATATCCTGATCAGCCACTTACACGGTGATCATTATTTTGGCCTAATGGGCATTATCTCAACCATGAATCTATATGGAAGGACGGCTAGTTTAAAACTAATTGGTCCTCCAGGACTCTCTGAGATCATTCCCATGCACCTTAAGTATTCTAATACCACACTAAATTTTGATATTGACCTAGATGAGTGGACTCCTGGCGGATCCGAGGTTTTATATGAAAACAGTCAGTATTATATAGCTCAAGTTCCTCTAGAGCATAGGGTTGACTGTTCAGGTTATTGCATTCGCGAAAAACCAAAGAAAAGGCGTATCAATAAAGAGCTTTTCCCAACACAAATCCCTCCGAACCAAATCATGGATCTCAAAAACGGAATTGATGTGAAGGACGGCGAGGGAAACGTAATTTATCCTTATCAAGAGTATACGCTTCACCCAAAGCCTGCTTATTCATATGCTTTTTGCTCAGATACCAGGTATACCGAGTCCATTTTACCCTATATACAAGGCGTAGATCTCCTCTATCATGAAGCTACATTTATGGAAACACAAAAGGAGAGAGCCGCGCAGACATTCCATAGCACCTCAAAAGAAGCCGCAACAATAGCCAAACTCGCCGACGCTAGTAAACTGATTGTTGGGCACTTTTCCAATCGCTACAAAGACTTGAAACCACTTCTTGAAGAAGCGCGAGAAGTATTTCCAGCCACAGAACTAGCACTCGAAGGATCGGCCTTTACCATTAATTATTAAAATGGAAAAAAAAGTCCTAAACATTTATGTGGTCTTGGCCGGTATATTCGTGGCCAGTGCTTTGTTGGCAGAGATCATTGGAGTCAAAATATTCTCTTTAGAAGCCACTTTAGGCATAGACCCAGCTAATATTTCTTTACTGGAAGGAATGGTTTTGGATTTCAACCTCACCGCCGGGGTTATTCTTTGGCCAGTAGTTTTCATATCTACGGATGTTATCAATGAGTACTTTGGGAAGAAAGGAGTTAGGTTTATTAGCTATCTCACCGCCAGTCTGATTATCTACATGTTTGTAATAATCATAGTGATCACAAACCTTTCACCCGCACAATTTTGGATAGATGTCAATAGTCAAAAACCTGATGGCTCTTCATTTGATGTGAACTATGCTTTCAATACTCTTTTTTCACAAGGGTTGGGTATTATAATAGGTTCACTTGTGGCTTTTCTAGTAGGGCAGCTTCTTGATGTTTTCATATTTCAAAAGCTTAAAAAAGCAACAGGAGAGCGTATGATTTGGTTAAGAGCAACTGGTTCCACCTTAGTAGCTCAGTTCGTAGATAGTTTTGTAGTGCTCATCATTGCTTTTTATATATGGGGGAATTGGAGCTTTGGACAGGTTATCTCAGTCGGTATCATAAATTACATCTACAAATTTTCAGTCGCTATATTATTGACACCAGCAGTCTATTTAGCGCACTACTTAATCGATCGATATCTAGGTGAAAAGCTTGCTAAAGCGCTGAAAGAAAAAGCAATGGAAGATAGCAAAGGATTCTTTTAGTCAGAAACCTTCCATGCGTGACAAATAATACCGGTCGCCACAGCCGCATTTAGTGACTCGGCACCTCCGTACCCCGGAATGGTAACAGGATGATTAATATGGCGTAATACTTGATCACGAATGCCTGTACTTTCATTTCCAATGATCAATATACCATCAGCATCAAACTTCATATCAGAAATCACTTCACCCTGCATCACCGCACCATATACCTCCTTCTTATGTTCACTAAGAAACTCAGGTAGATCACAGTAAATCACTGATACGCGACTAAAGGAACCCATAGTCGAGTTAATTACTTTAGGGTTATAAACATCGGCACAATCAAGTGAACATATGATTTGCTTAACACCAAACCAGTCCGCAATACGTATGATGGTACCTAAGTTACCGGGATCTCTAATACCATCCAACCCAATTACCATACCCTTCGTTCTTAATGTTACGTTCGGTATGCGTACTACCGCCATACCAGTGGTGTTACTTCCAAAAGTTCCATGGGTGATTAGAAATGATTCGTCTACTACTATGATTTTTTCCTCAAAAGGTCGAAATATGTCTGTGTTTCGTTCGTAAAACGAAGTAGTCAATAACAAGTAGATAATATCATAATCAGTATTTACTAATTCCAAGATATTTTTCTCTCCTTCTAAAAGAAATGCAGATTCTTGTTTCCTAAATTTCTTTATATGAAGGGATTTAATAAATTTTGAAATTCTTTTTGAAAGCACCAGTGATCCCATATCGCTTGCACAAATATCTAACATTTATCTACGTTCCGTTGCTTTTCACTCTCCTTCAAGGGTGCCTTGGAACTGCTTACCTCAAAAAAGATGAAAAATTACTTTACAGCCAAAAGTTTAACGGTGCACAACACTTAAGTCAAGAAGATTTAAAGGCACAGTTAAGCACCAAACCCAACAAAAGATTTCTTCAACTGCCCATTGTACCATATGTATGGATTCACCAACTTGGTAGATCATTTTATGACCGCGAAAAATTCATTGACAAAAAAGAAAAGATTAACGCAACGTACCAGCGAAAGTCAGCGAAAACGAAAAAAGAAAAAAAAGATATTAAACTCTTAACCAAAAAGAACAAAAAAATTGACCGTGTTAATAGAAGCATGAAAGAAGGTAACTTATTGATGCGTTGGGGAGAGCCTCTTTCAATTTTTGATCATCAAAAGGAGCAACAGGCTACGTACAGAATCAAATCTTACCTCTTATCTCAAGGCTATTTCAATGCCAATGTAGAATTCAAACCAGAGGTGAATGGTAAACTTGTAGGTGTGGATTACAATATTGAGTTAAATAATCCCTATGTGCTAGATAAGAATGTTATTCTCACCAAAGACACCAGTATCAAGCACGTATTAGTGCTGAATGAAAAGAGCAGTAACCTCAAGGCCGGAGAGATATACCGACAATCAAATATTACTACTGAGCGAGATCGTATTGCCAGTTTACTTAAGGATAATGGGTATTATGGATTTGAAAAACATTATGTGAGTTTCCAAATTGACACGTTCAGCACAGGTGGCAATAAGGTCATTATCTATACCAAAATAGAATCTCCCGAAAATGGAATACATGAAAAAAGGTACCTCGATTCAGTAATATTTATTTCAGATAAACGGAATAATAACTATCCTACCGATGCCAAGCCAATACTCCACAATCGAACACACTATATCTTTAACAATCGTAAATACTCCACAAAGATTTTAGATTGGCGCAATTTTCTTCATCCAGGTGAATTGTATAGCAGGAATAATACGCTCGAAACGCAAAGTCAACTCTCTTCTCTGGATATCTTCAAATCAATCAACATCAAGTATGACACCACAGGTGGGAAATTTACATCCATTATCTCAGCTACCTCTGCCAATAAGTTTCAAACATCCAGCGAAGTAGGTATCGATGTAAACCAAACAGTTGTAGGGCCTATTCTAAATCTCGGT
>CAYMST010000024.1:0-28053 GCA_964393115.1 uncultured Roseivirgaceae bacterium
GCACAAAAAACAATTGAACCCCAAACTCTCCAAAGTCAAAATGAAATTGGCCATTTGATAATTCTGGTAACCAGTGATGGTGCAAAACACCGACAGCCGCCAGTGCTCTGAGGCCGTCGAGTTGTGGGTAATACTGTTTTTGTGTTCCCATTTGATGATTTCGCGTGAATTTATAAAGGTCAAGCGATATTCCGTTAGCTTTTCTGTTTTATTAGGGTGATACTAATGAGTTGTAGAGAGCTTCTAAATTTCCATTGGACATTCTTTTTGTGTATATATTTCATGGATTCCGTGTAATATTGTCTGGCATATTGAATTTTGTTGCGTTCATGACTGAATTAATAAAGAACAATATTTCTTTTCTTCGAAGAAGAGGAATCTCGATCAACTTGGCATCTAAGGTATTGCTTAAAAACAACCGTCTAACCCTTGAAGACCTTAAGGGAGATACAAAGTATCAAACAAGCTATTCGTTAATTGATGAGAAAAACTCAGGCTTATTCAAAAAAGTAATGGGCTTTTGCGAAAGCTTTGTCGGAACAGGACCAATTGGAGCCAATAAGTTTTGGGAGTACCCTTGGGTATTAATCAATATGAAACTTGAGAAAGGTTTAAAAGTGCTTGATGCGGGTTGTGGTAAGTCGCCAATTCAATTTGCACTTGCTAAACTCGGCTGTGAAACTTATGGGATTGATCCATTTGAAAGCGTATCCTGGCACGGAATTGACAGGAAATTACCGTCGCTATACGGGGTTAAAGTAGCCTACAAGGTAGAGGGGATGGAGAAAATAAGTTACCCGGACAATTATTTTGATAGAGTGTGTTCGGTTTCTGTCATTGAACATTGTAGAACCAAAGAACCTGATAACGAAAGAATGACTCCTCAGACAGCAGAGGACAAAGCGCTGCAAAAGACTATGGTCAAGGAAATGTTAAGGGTGCTCAAACCAGGAGGACTGTTGGTCTTGACCACTGATTATAATTTCCCAAGGTCCAGCTCATTAGAATCATCTAACATAGATATTAAAAACCTTCTTGAGGTAGAGGGGTGCGAATTGGTTGGAGCCAAAACGGAACATGCCCTTCCGGGGTATGAGGATTTTGATTCCGCTAAACTCGTCAATGATGGTAACCTTGATATCTCTAATTACATGGATGTATTACAGACATCGATAGGTTTTGTGCTTAAGAAAAATTAGAAATCACTTTCTGAATTGTTTTTTCCAGTGCTTCTGGTGGAGCAATTAAATCATGTGTTTGATTTTTTGGGTTTAAGTTAACCGTTTCGCATTCTAGGTAGGCATACCCATTTGATACAGCACTTGTGAGAAGATAATACAAGGAGTAAGTATAGGCTTTGAAATCAAGATTGCCTAATAGTTCTATGAGCGTACAATCTTTAGCAAATATCAGGTTTGTATTTCCGGCACCATGAGGGGCTAGTACTATGCTGGCGTTGTAGAATAATTTTATTTGATCTGTGAATTTGAGGTTCTCAAGGTGGACAATTTGAAAATCATACCTTTCTAATATTGGGGTGATTGATTTTTCATTGATAACTCTTCTTGTATTGGCTTGAGCTCTGGAAATATAGATTCTTGCATGATTAGGTTTTGTCTCCATCAGATTTTGTGTCAACCTTTTTTGAAGCCACATTATTCCAGAAGTGGAAAAGACATCTTCATATTTTAATCTTGTTCTCCGAGGTGATGAACAGTATAGAGATTTTACCTTTAGGCCGTTACCGTTGTATTCGATTAAGTCTTGTGCTTCAAAACCAAGTAACACCAAAGATTCAAGTTGAAATGGTTTAGGGTTCTTAGGGATTATTATTTTCGGCTTTTTGCCCGTTAGCTCAATATGTGCCATTAAGCCTTGTAATTTTAATAAACTATCTAATATCCAGTGATAATAGTTAGCAGCGTGATTGTTATTATACAAATTCACCAGGGGAAAGGCTTCTTCCAAATGAATAGCAGAGTCCAATTTAGGCCGAATAAACAACTTTGGTTGAGATTTATAAAGCACCTTTTTGTGCCCTAGAAGCGAGTCCAAAGTTACCTTCTTTGTTTTGTCCAATACAATGGCATGCTCTCCTAATAATGTAGCATCATTTATTTTGTAAAACTCTGAATTATTGAGTTCAAAGTCATTACCATAATAATAATCAAATTGCTCATGCAGTTGGTTGCCTATGGTAATTGGTTTGGAATCAAAGCGGAGGATGTCCCTATCCCCAATAATACTGGGGGGGGCTGAAATCTTTGGTGTGTTGGTGATCTTCTTAAATAAGGAAAAATAAATGTGATAAGCTGTTGTTATCATTTTTCCAATAGCCCTTCTCATTTTGCTAAACCCTTGTTAATAAATTGTTCACACGATTGAAAAATTCTCCCTTGAAAAACCTGTTATTTAACCAAATAATGGGAGCTGCCGGTTTTTTATTAAGCCTGGAGTATTTGCTGTAATACCAATAATCCCATCGACTAAGCACTCCTCTTTTTCCGGGATTAATTGTTATACCAAGACTTCGGAAATACTTAATGGCAGAATTCATCCATTTCCCTCTTAATACGCCTGTAGCGTAGTAGTCGATTGTATGATGATAATCGTTTAACGTTCTAAAGTCCCCTTCGAATGTGACAGAGTAGAAGTCTTTTTCAAGATTTTTGGAGCGTTCATTACCTTTTGTTTCAAAGTCCCATCCGGATTCCTCTTTGATTAAAAGTTTATTTAGGGTCTTAACGTCCCAAACCGCAGCCTGGAGAGAGGTTCTGTAGGCTTCTTCTGATCCTAACTTTATTGCTTCTGTTGAGGTGCTGATAGAGGCCTGAGGTTTTGGCCATGGCAGAAGTCTTAAATAACCGGCTTGATTCTCCTTAAAAAAAGAAAGGAGTTTGATCAAGCGCTCCATGTTTGTAGGCCCCTTTAAGAGATAGTCCTCCTGAAGGTAAATGATATATGGTGTTTTTACTTTTTCAAGTACAGTCAATAGCATTTCGCTCCATCCCACGGGTCTACCAATTCTGATATTACCAATTGAGGGATGATTGAATTCTTTTTGTTCAGAAATTAAAAACGTCTCGAAAGGACAGTCTGGCCAAAAACGATCCCAACACTGCGCAAAATAAGGCCATATATCAGCGTAGGGGTCACAGGACATAACGATTATTGAATAATCTGAAGTCTTCATGCTAGTGGTTGCCAAAGATTTTAGGTTTTATATGGAATCCATAAGATAATTACACAAAAGAGTTGATTTCAACAGCATATTGCTAGATTTTGGAGCAGCTCTTAAACGGACTTTATATAAGCTCATCTCCTATTTATGATGAGCGTACAGCACCCAAAGTTAGTAGAGACGATGGGTTTGTATCACAGTTTCACAAAAAAACCAGATTTCTCTATCGTCTAAACAATGCTCACACCTAATCAAACACCTCAAGGCAAGCTAACAAGGAATAAATAAAGCCAATTATTTCATGACATACCCTAAGGTTTGGGCTGGATGGAAGGGAATTCAACAGTGGCAGTGGACGGGGGAAGACATGCATACACTTTACCCTGTGAGGAAAAGTTAAAAAATTGACTTTGTCCTAAAGTTAGAAGACACGAAAACCTTCTCCTTTAAACCCGGATTCTAATACGTTGACAAAATAGCATACGGTAGCTAACTTTCAAAAGCAGTCATGTCAAGCCTATGGTAATAATGAAACATGAGCTTTGCCCATTTTGTGTTTTCCAAAAAAAATCGCAGAGCACTTGATACAGGTAAACAAAAATTCAACGTGAGCGGAATCACAGGGGCTGAGTTTTATCAACCAAAACCACCACTCAACATCTAGTTGACCTTTTTATGAACCCTGTTATGTCCAACGTTAAGAATGTTTTTAAAACCAAGTGGTTCTATGATTTCACACGCTTTAGAGACGGACTCGTATCCCTTCCAAAACTTGGATCCCTCCAGAAAAAAAGAAGCATCATCCATAATTCAAAATATCCCTTTTTGCTCCTTCGAGACTATGGTCTCCATCGATGTAGATGATATCAAACGAAAGGTCTTTGACACGATCTAGTACCTCTTCATCATTGGAGTATCCACGAATTTTTATAACATCATTAAAGTCAAGTTTAAAATGACTGAATAGTTTTTAATATCCAAATAAGACTCTTTAAGGTACTTGTTCCCTACAGATTCTTCCTCTCTAAATTTTTCACTTAATCTTCTAAGAATTGCCTTTGATATCCTATTAACCTGAACCCGATTAATAAACTGATAAAATTATATGGATAAAAGGTAGATAAAACCATGATGCTTTTAAATATTTAAGTATCTGACATTCAAACACATAAAGTCATTTAACATGGTTCTATCTATCAATAAAATTACTGAAATTTTCTATCTTATTGATGAATTCTGCATTGAATTCAATAAATCTATTGAAAAACACATGTTAGGCAATAAACCAAAGAGAAAGCCTAGGATGAGTTGTAGTGAAGTGATCACCATCATGATCATTTTTCACACAGGAGGGTATCGAAACATGAAGCATTTCTATATTCATTATGTGCAAAAGCATATGAGTGACCTTTTCCCACAAACAGTATCCTACAATAGGTTTTTGGAACTCATGCAAAGTGCTAGCTTACCTATGTCAATCTTTCTTAAAACATGTTGCCTGGGCAAGGGCACAGGAATCTCTTTCATTGACTCAACTCCGATTAGAGTCTGTAAAAACAAGAGAATTAAAAGGAATAAAGTCTTTGAGGGGCTGGCAAAGGTAGGTAAGTCGACTATGGGATATTTCTTTGGTTTTAAGCTACATATAGTCATAAATGATAAAGGAGAGTTGCTCAATTTTGTAATTACCCCAGGTAATACCGACGATAGGGAGCCTTTGAAGAATCCATCATTTATCAAGAATTTAAAGGGCAAACTTTATGCTGATAAAGGCTACATTTCCAACAAGCTTACCCAAGTATTGTTTATGGATGGGCTTCATCTTATTACTAGTATTCGAAATAATATGAAGAATACTTTAATGGAGCTTAAGGATAAAATCCTTCTTAGGAAAAGGTCGGTGATTGAAACTGTCAATGACGAACTCAAAAACATATGTCAGATAGAACACTCTAGACATCGATGTTTTACAAACTTTATTACTAATCTCATTTCCGGACTTATTGCTTATTCTTTCTTCCCTAAAAAACCCGCAATTAAATACCAACCTCTCAAAACTGATCAATTAGCTGTGTTTTAAAATCGGGTTCAGGTTAATATGTTTCTCCGGGGTTGAGACCATTGTAGTCTAACGAATAAGAGTGAGAACCGAATACGAGAGCATCATTACATGCAGAAGCTAAGATGTTAAAGCTCTTATCTACAATACCCAATGCAGAATACCTTATTTTAGCCGTAGTTGCAATTTTAATATTACTGGTCACGGCTTCAAACTGAAACCATCGATTTGGTCCAAAGCACAATGGGAGATGTGTCGAGTTCTCTTTTGTAGCACCTGTGGTGGAGTATGCATTTGGTCCAGAATACCAATTATTTTGGTGAGGGATCTCCAAAGCCCCTTCTGCAAAATTATAATCTCCGGCTTTAGTATCCGTAATCTCCAAGCTGAAGTTTCTATCCAACCCGTTTACAGAAAAATAGTATCTTTTGGTCGGATCAAGTTGGTCATAATATAGAACGAATATTCTACTATTCGCAGAGAAATTTCCGTTTACACAAGCCTTTTCCTCATAAACACCTGGACTAGTTTCTTCAAATAAAACTAAAGTCGTGTATTGACTTGAGGATCTCACCGTAATTTTTATATAGCTACTTGTCGAATTAGGCTCAAAGTAATACCACCTATTCTGTTGTCCCCCTTGATAGCAGCTGCCCGCTTCTCCTTCAAACGTAGCGCCGATTGTAGTTTGACCTTCAAGCCGGTAGCCATCAGTATGTTCAACTTCAATAGCACTTTCCTGACTCATAAAGTTATTATCACCAACCTTGGTATCCCTAATCTGTAAACTGAAGTTTCGATTACGTCCATTTATAGAAAAATAATATCTCTTGGTCGGATCAAGTTGATCGAAATGTAAAGTGAATACTCTACTGTTCGCAGAGAAATGTCCGTTAACACAAGCCTTTTCCTCATAAACACCTAGACTAGTTTCTTCGAATAAAACTAAAGTCGTGTATTGACTTGAGGATCCTACCGTAATTTTTATGTAGCTGCTTGTGGAGTTAGGCGTAAAATAATACCACCTATTCTCTTGATTGTCTTGATAGCAACTCCCTCTCTCTCCCTCGAAAGTAGCCCACCTAGTAGTTTGATCTTCCAAACGATAATCGTTCGCATGGACTACTGGAATAGCATTTTGCATCGTATTGCCGTCTTGTGCCACTAGACACGCCGCGTGAAATAGTCCTAAACAGAGTAAAATGGTTTTTTTCATGATAAATAGTATTAGGTTTCCAAGATAAAACTAAATCACGCAAGCAACTAATTACAAACCCGCAAGTATTTGATAATCAAATAATTAAACACTACTTTCGCCATTATTTCACCGTCTTGATCTTAACTCATTAAAATTTGTAACGTGAGTCGTTAAGCCAGACATACTACAGTCAACTATATTCGAAGATGATTAAAACAGTGGAGGAATGATTCGTATTCATAAGTATTATTATAGTCTAGACATCCTACGCACCTTAGCGTCTTTTGCTGTAATTTTTTATCACTGGCCTCACTTTTTCATGGCATCTACAATAAAATTCAGCAAAGAAAATGCTCCGCTTTATGATTTATATTATGTCTTTTATGAGAAGGGATGACTTGCTGTTGAGCTGTTCTTCACACTTTCTGGTTTTATCTTTTTTATGTTGTAAAGCCGTGCTATAGCTGATAGGAAAGTGGCTCCAAAAGCATTTTTCACCCTAAGGTTCTCCCGGCTATACCCGCTTCATTTCATAACATTAATCAGTGTTTTTATCCTTCAGAGACCAATGTCGTTTAGCTAATCTACATTCATAAAGGCTTGTGGTTCATGTAATAAGATTTCTTTGGTCTGTGTTTTCGTTTATTTTTTCTGCTGGGTCTAATGATCTCTCTTGTCTTAAAGACAATGTTGTCGAAAGCCTTTAGCGCTTGCCGATAATCTGATTTGTCAAACATACCCACCAATATATTTCGGGTCATGGCTAAAGCATTCGTGCGGTTGATTTTTTGATCATGCTTTCGACTTTCGTCGGCTTTGTATTCTGCTTTTACTTTCTCTTCTATAGGGTGAGCATAAGCAGCTGTCAACGACATGAGAAATACCTTGGCAAAGAAGTCTTGCTTGACGGCTTTGGCGGTTTTACCACTGAATCTTTCCACTTCTACCCTGTTTTTAAGCAACTTATAAGCTTCTTCTTCATGCCAACGCTTATGATACAACTCTCCAAACTCTTGGATAGGGTACTTTTTGATATCGGTTAAAGAGGTACATAATATTTCAACCTCCCCGGTATCTAAGACCACCTTTATTAATCGACATGTCTGCTTTAAAGCAATGGGTTGAGGATAGTTTTCTAATTTCAACAACGCTTTGTTGTCTAACTCAAACTCTACCAATATCTCTTGTTGATCACTTTCCCTAAAAGCGCGTACTTCTTTCCACCAACTTCCTTTCATGCACATACAGAAGTCTACTCCTTTAGCAAAGAGTTTGAAAAAAAGCAGTTTGCTTGGGTAACCTCTGTCAAAGAGTACCAAATCACCAGGTTTCATGCTAGGTAAATGACCTTCCAAGAGGGCCTTTTCTCCCGCTTTCTTCTTGGAACTATTCTGATAAGGACCAAGTTGAGCATCCA
Source organism: uncultured Roseivirgaceae bacterium (assembly GCA_964393115.1). Taxonomy (GTDB): domain Bacteria; phylum Bacteroidota; class Bacteroidia; order Cytophagales; family Cyclobacteriaceae; genus CAYMST01. The sequence continues at coordinate 7,856 of CAYMST010000024.1, forward strand.
GACTTATCTGATTGAGTACATCGTAAAGCAGAGAACAGGTGGCCATCGAATAAGAGCGATCTGCGTTTCTTTCGGTTCTTACCTGTACAAATTCTTCTTTTATAGTAGGGTGATTGGGTAATTGAAGCCAACTCCCGTCCACGGCCAACAGCCGGAAATCATGCCACTTATGATAAGGTGCACGCTGGTAGAAAAAATCCACACACACTTCATTGAGACGTTGAAAACCCCATTCATTCACCTTATTGCGAGCCATACTGAAGGCTCCTTTGGTTACTTCTCGGATGGAATAATCTTCTGAATTGACTTTTTGATAAAACTCATCCAAACCACGCTGGATAGAACTACGAGAACTCATGATAAGCAACAATAAATGCTTGAGAGTCAGAGTTGGTTGACGAGTAAATACCCCTTCTGAGCCGTCTTTGCAACGGCTGATAAAACTTGTTTGGTCAAACTCATCGTCAATATGTTTTGCTAATTCTACTCGATAATCTGCTGCTAATTTAGTTGCAGTACCCTCATATACCCCTAAAGATAAATCAGATCGACAAAAAGTAACGTTAAGTAAAAAACAAACACGAAAGTTATTTACCATCAGGTGTTTACAAGAAATAACTAGCTAAACGGCATTGCTTCAGAGACTATATTTCACTGAACATAACGCCTTCTTCATATATCAACACAATGATCTTTATCATTTCTTCCTCAACCTTTTCTTTGCTTCTCAGTGGGGATGGCAAGAAGGCACTTCATTTAACGGCCCTATATGGTCCGTTTCGCTGGAAGTGTTGCTCTACCTGATATTCTTCTTCTTCAGCCTCCTGCTTTACCGAGCTCAATGGCCTCTTTGTGCAGCAGTCCTATTGGGCGTAATAATGCGTGTCTTTTTAGGTGGTCAATTGGGTACTGCATTGTCTACATTCTTCATCGGTGGACTTACTTTTCAATTAGTCAAGTATTTTTCTCAACACAGTCGCACTGTACAAACACATGCATTTACGCTTCTACTTATACTCGTTATCATCTGGTTTCCAGTATTTATTGAACTTAAAACAGCGGTATTTGAAGATACTTGGCTACATATTTCAGCTGACATTTTTATTATCGGCAATAAGGACTACGCTCCTACCATCTACTTCTATATCGCTCGTCTTTACCCCTATATTTTTCTGTTTCCGTTGACGATCATGCTCTTAGTTTTTCTAGAAATGAAGTTTTCAAAACTGAACTGGAGAAAAGCGGAGGTGTTCGGTAGCTTGACATATTCCACCTATTTACTTCACTTCCCACTTCAGCTTGTATTTGTGATGGTCACCGACGGGCTTGGCTACGGCCGTAGCATCTACTTACCCTCTTGGACACTGGCAGTCTTCTTTCTTCTTTTAATCCCGCTATGCTTTCTTACCTTTAAATACGTGGAAGATCCATTGAAAAAAAGGATTCGGAAGTGGTTACTATGAAAAAAAGGTATCAGAGCCAGATCCAAAACTTCAAGATTTATAGTAAGTCAAGTTTTCAGAACCTGATTCGCATGAGTATATAATTTTTAAACCCTAGTGCCAAGGTTTAGAATTGCATAAGCATATTATGAAGTCTTTGAAACAATCTGCTGGTAAAAAAGCCATCATTTAGCCATTTTATGAGCAATCTAGGCTTAATAGCTCTGCGCGTATACTTGTCGTAGTACCAATAATCCCAACGACTAAGCACCCCTCGTTTTCCGGGATTAATTGTTATACCAAGGTTTCGAAAATGTTTGACAGCCGGCTTCATCCATTTTCCTCTTAGTACGCCTGTAGCATAGTAGTCGATGATGTGTTGATGTTGGTTTAAAGTAAGAAAGTCTCCTTCGAATGTGACTGAGTAAAAGTTCTCTTCAAGACTTTTAGAGCGCTCATTTCCTTTTGTTTCGAAGTCCCACCCTGACTCCTCTTTGATTAGTAATTTTTGTAAAGTCTTCACATCCCAAATTGCGGTCTGCAGTGAGGTTCTGTACGCTTCATCTGGCCCCAACTGTATCGCTTCTGAATTTGTGTTGTCATAAGCTTGGGGTTTTGGCCATGGAAATAATCTCAAATAGCCCGCTTGATGCTCCTCGAAAAAAGAAAGAAGGTTTGTCAGGCGCTCCATATCTGTAGGCCCCTTTAATAGATAGTCTTCCTGCAAGTAAATGATATAGGGTGTATTCACTTTTTCCAGCACCGTAAGCAGCATTTCGCTCCATCCCACACGTCTGCCAATTCTGATATTTCCAATCGAGGGATGCTTGAATTCCTTTTCCTCAGAAATTAAAAACGTCTCAAATGGACAGTTTGGCCAAAAGCAGTGCCAACACTTCCCAAAATATGGCCATATATCCGAGTAGGAATCGCAGGACATAACGACTATGGTGTAATCTGAAAATTTCATGCAAGTTTATCGCAGCAAATATTGATTATTTCTTCATTATTTAAATTATCCAAAAGCCAAAAATGAACCCAAATTCGTTCAAAGAGTTCCTTACAGAGAGAAGACAATTATGACCGCATCGAGATGAGATCGAATGATAAAAAAACAAATGAGCCATAAAAACAATATGTCAATATATTTCTTCATATATCACTACAAAGGATGCCATTCAATATCAACGCTATAAGTATGATCATCTCTGAGTAAGGCCATCATTCGGCCAACATTACTGGAGAATGTTCCAATAAAATAGTCCGCTTTTCTCATGATTTCTGATTCAACAAGAAAGTCAAGGGTGGCGTTTCTTCTTGCGTCAGCCGTCATAGCGTTAAATTTGGCTTCGACGTGACCTCTATTATCAGGTTTTGCTAAGGTGAAAATATTAAAATTAGGATATTCAGACTTAGCCTCCTCAATCACTCCATAGTCGTCTGTGGCGATAAAACAGTTTGAAACATCAGGTGCCACCTGACAGGCCCTATCGAAGTAAGCTATCAATTCAGATTTTTCATTTTCTTTGAGCGGACCGGACACTTTATCACCTCGTCTTACATGAAGACAAACATAGGAATCTGGAAGTTTCAATTTTGTAATGACTCCGTCTATATATTTTTTGGTAGAATCATTAAAACGGAAAATGTTTCTCACGATCTTCTGTTTGGCTTGAAAGATATTGAAGTCAGTAATATCAAAATCAGGAATAGTAAAGTTAAGGTGACAGAAAAAATCACTTTGTAATATCAAAAAAACATCCGAGGTAACTAAGGGGCGATTAATCAATTTTTTAGTGAAATAGATGGTTTTTCTGATCACCCCATTTAGCCTCCAGTTTAATCGACCGTATTCCTTCGGAAATATCGTGTAAGAGACTTCCCTTTCATGTTCATTGCAAAATGGAACGAAGTAGTCGTCCCACCCTAAGTTAAAAGAAGAAATCCATTTTTTAGAATAAATTTTAAACTCGAACCCATGAGATAAAGCATATAAATATGCGAGGCACAAATAGTTTACTTCACTGTAAAACCCTCTATCTGTTAGGGGGTGTATGAATACATTTTTTTTAGCCATTGAATACCATTAGAACAATACAGTTTTCAAATATAAATTTTCGTTTCACAATTACCTCAAGATATTCACGGACAACCTCTATGATCTGCTATACCCATAACGGCGACTATGAGAACTAGAAAAACTTGCTCTTAAAAACCTAAAAAAAAACAAGTCGAACTAATGCGATTTCTGATATATTTGGATTCAAATAATTATTCTCAAACTAAGAAATAATTTGACCCAAACTAAATTGCCAGCATGAAACTTCCTTTTTTGTCTGAACCTAACGACAAAATAACCCGTGAAATAGTAATAGAATCGGAAAACAAAAAATTACTTTTAGATCTTCGGGAATTAATTCATTACTCAGACCTCTTCTGGATTTTAGCATACAGAGATTTTAGGATAAGATATGCGCAAACATTTTTAGGTTTCTTTTGGGCATTCATACAGCCAGTTCTTACGCTCGGGATATTCATTGTAGTCTTTCAAAAAGCCGCCAAAGTAGATACTGGAGAAATACCTTACCCCCTATTTGCAGTTTGTGGTCAAAGTGTTTGGACATATTTTTCTTTTGTCCTTAACCAAAGTGGAAATTCGATCATAAGTGCACAAGCTATGGTTAAGAAAGTTTTTTTTCCAAGGCTCATAATTCCTTTGAGTAAAGCTATTGTTGGATTTATAGACTTTTCAATAACATTCATATTAATAATTTCTCTGTTGATTTATTATCAATACCTTCCAAGCCCTACAATAATCTTTTTCCCTGTATTTTTAATCTTCTCGATATTTTCTTCTTTGGCGGTAGGAATTTGGTTTAGTGCAATTTCAATAAGGTTTAGGGATTTTCAACACGTCATCCCTTTTATGGTTCAATTCGGATTATACGTTACACCAATAGGCTACCCTTCAGAATTGGTAACCGAAAACTTACCCGAATGGTTGTCTTTTGTCTATTTCCTAAATCCTGTAGCGGGAGCAATTGAAGGGTTTAGGTGGTCTATTTTAGGCGGAGAAATCTTATGGAACAGAATAGCTATTTCATTTATAGTTTCAATAGTACTTTTTATAAGTTCATTATTTTATTTCAAAAGAGTTGAAAAAATAATGGCTGATATAATATGAGCGATATAATCATTAAAGCTGAGAACGTAGCCAAGCGTTATCAACTTAACTCAACCAAAGCACAAGGTTTAAGAGAGTATTTGACAACCTTAAATTTCAAAAAGCGAGATCAAACTAGTCGAGAAAATGATAGTTTTTGGGCTTTGAGAGATATAAACTTCGAAATTAAAAGAGGTGAAGCTGTTGGCATTATTGGACGTAACGGTGCAGGAAAATCTACCTTATTAAAGGTTCTTTCTCGAATTACAGCGCCCACAGTGGGTAGAATAACACTCAAAGGACGAGTTTCCTCATTATTAGAAGTAGGTACAGGCTTTCATCCAGAATTAACCGGTAAGGAGAACATTTATCTAAACGGAACAATACTAGGGATGAAAAGAAGAGAAATCAAGGAAAAATATGATGAGATCATTGATTTTTCGGGAGTCGAACAATTTTTAGATACACCTGTGAAACATTACTCCTCAGGAATGTACGTGAGATTGGCTTTTGCCGTAGCTGCTCACTTAGACCCTGACATCTTGATAATAGATGAAGTATTAGCCGTTGGTGATAGTGAATTCCAAAAGAAATGCCTTGGAAAAATGAACGAGGTAACTGGTGCTGGTAGAACGGTTCTTTTTGTCAGTCACAATATGGCGGCTGTCTCTAAACTATGCTCTAAAGCAATATTTTTAAATAAAGGACAAATTATTTTTAATGGTGGAGTTGCTGCGGGACTTATTGAGTATGAAAAAAGTCAAGCTAGTTCAAGTACTTTTGTTTTAGGCACAAACAAAGAGGCCTTAGAACGAAGCAAATCAAGTGGTTTTGAATTGATTAATGCCAAAATCACCAATGCTGAAAGTGGTAAGAAAGTTATTCATTGTGGCGACGACCTAATTCTTAGTTTTAGTTATAAGGTAAGCAAGCCATTTATAGCTCCTGCTTTTGTAGTTTCATTTAAAGACCTATTAGGAGTAGAAATTTTCAGGTTAAGCACCCAACCAATAAGTGGATTTGAAATTAAAAGCTTGGGAACAGAAGGTGTCGTTAGTTTATTGATTGAAAAATTACCTTTGGTAGCAGGTGTCTACTCAATTGATTTTGGTTTTGTGAGGGAAAGTATGGAATGGATACTTTCAACAAAAAATCTCTTTAAACTAGATGTATTGGCCAAAGACGTTTATCAAAGTGGACTTTCATTAGATCGATCAAGAGGAATAATATGGGTAAATCACAAATGGTCTCAAGAAATACTTCAAGGGTAGACTCTTCAAAATTAATTTTTTTGATATCGCAGCCTAGATCTGGCTCTTCTCTTCTTCAACAGCTTCTACTCCAGCATAGTAAAATAACCTCAGCTACTGAAACTTGGATGATGCTGCCTTTAATTTCTTGTTACAAGGATTTAGAACAACGAGATTCTTACGATCACAAGTCGGCAATAATTAATTTAAATTTCTTTTTGTCTAGACATGAACTGGAAAGTGACTACAAAGAGCAAATCAAAAAATTGGCCATTTCCATTTATAACTCGGTATCAGGTGACAAATACTTTTTAGACAAAACACCTAGATATTTTCATATTTGCGATGAACTACACAACCTCTTTCCTGAAGCTAAATTTATTTATCTAGTTAGAAACCCTCTATCAGTTTTTACTTCGATATTAAGTTATAACTTCAACGGCAACACAAGGTCACTGTTAAAGACTCGTGACAGATATTTTGACCTTTATTTGGCACCCCAAGCGTTACTTAAACAATTCAAGAAAAAAAACAAGAACAACTCTTTTTTCATCAAATACGAGGACATAATCTGCAACGCTCCTTCTGAAATCAAGAACATCTTAGCGTTTTTAGGCTTAGGGGACGAAGAAATAACAGAGTATTCTATAGAAGGTGACTTTAAAACAACTGTTTTTATTGACACTAAAAGTGTTCGAAGGCACAACAAACCTGTTGATCATTACTTAAATGCCTGGAAAAAAAATCTACACTACCACCACCAAAAAAGGGCCGCAAGGCATTATATTCAGGCATTAGATAATCATTACTTCGAAGCATTTGGGTACAACAAAGAAAAAATTCTGGATGAAGTCCAATCTCATAAAACTAAACTCTCAATTCGGTGGGAATTGAGTAATATAAAACAGAAAATAATATGCTTGAAAAAATCGTAGAACCAAAAAGTCTAAAACTTTTGGCCATCATTATACGACGTGACTATCAAAAGGAGGGAATTGAATTTTTTACGCCCGGTCATTTTTCTCAACAACTTGGGTATATGAATAGGCCTATGGGATATAAAATAAAGCCGCATATCCACAACAAAGTAGATAGAAAGGTAGAATTAACACAGGAGGTTTTATTTATTAAAAAGGGAAAGGTAAGAGTGGATTTTTACTCTGAAACGAAGGATTTTATACAATCAGAGACCCTAGTTTCAGGTGATTTAATACTATTAGCAAGTGGTGGCCATGGGTTTGAAATGATTGAGCAAACAGAAATGATCGAAGTCAAACAGGGACCTTATTCGGGAGATGAAGATAAAACACATTTTTAATCATAATGGTCCCAGTTAATACACCTGTCATAGGGGAAAACGAAAAAAAATATGTTTCCGAATGCCTAAACTCTGGTTGGATTTCTTCGGAAGGCCCTTTCGTGAAACAGTTCGAAACTAAATTTTCAGAGTACTTAGGACGAGAATTCGGAATTGCGGTATCGAGCGGTTCAGGGGCATTAGATATTGCGATAAAAGCATTAGATCTAAACCCCGGAGATGAGGTCATAATGCCCACTTTTACAATTATATCACCAGCATTCTCGATTATCAAACAAAACGCAGTACCGGTTTTGGTCGACAGCGATCTTGAAACTTGGAACATGGATGTCTCTCAAATTGAGGGTAAAATTAGTTCTAGAACAAAAGCCATATTAGTGGTTCACATTTACGGTCTTTCGGTTGACATGGATCCGATTTTAGACTTGTGTAAGAAGTATGATTTGCTATTGATAGAGGATGCTGCAGAGATGCATGGTCAAGAATATAAGGGAAAAAAATGTGGTAGCTTCGGCGACATGAGTATATTCAGTTTTTATCCCAATAAGCATATTACCACTGGTGAAGGTGGGATGGTCTTAACGAACGATGAGCGTCTTGAAAAAAAATTGCGGGCATTAAGGAATCTAAGCTTTACACAACCCAGACGTTTTGTTCACTATGACGTAGGCTGGAATTACAGAATGACCAATTTACAAGCCGCAATAGGACTTGGGCAATTGGAAAGAATTGATGAAATAATTGAGAAAAAAAGGCAGATTGGCAAATGGTATAAAACCATATTAAAAGACCAAAATATCACTTCGATTGTTGCCAAAACTGATTACTGTGAAAACATTTATTGGGTTAATGGCATCATGTTTAACTCTGAAGAAGAAAAAAACTATGTCGTAGAAAAATTGAAAGCCCAGAAAATTGGAACAAGGCCTTTCTTTTGGTGTATGCATGAGCAACCTGTTTTTCAAAAAATGAAATTGTTTTTGAACGAACGTTATCCCAATGCAGAGAAGATGGCAAGACGAGGCATTTACCTCCCTTCGGGACTAGCGCTAACTTTTAGTGAAGTAGAATTTGTTTGTTCCTGTCTTATCAACATCTTAAATAGTATAAATGGAAAACTTTAAAGCATACGCGCAGTACTATGACCTCTTATATGCGGAAAAGAATTACATCGAAGAGGCCAATTTTATTTTAGGTGTTTATGACGACAGGTATAAAAAGCTACCAAGTTATATACTAGATATGGGTTGTGGCACTGGAAAACACGCCATTGCCTTAGAAAAGCAGTCTTCCGCTTCTATAACGGGAATTGATTTATCCAGTGAAATGATTGAAACAGCCAAATCCAAATGCCAAAACAATGGAAGAACAAATTTTTTATGTGCAGATGTTAGAAATTATAATAGCACGAGCAAATTTGATCTTATTGTTTCATTATTCCATGTTTTAAGCTATCAAAACTCAAATGCTGACGTAACATCTTTTTTCAACACCGCTCATAGTAACTTAATTGAAAATCAACTTTTCCTCTTTGATTGCTGGTTTGGACCAAGTGTTTTAGAAGAGAAACCAGAACCACGAATTAAAAAGCTCGAATCTAATGATATTAAAGTCTTCAGGTATGCCCAACCTGAAATTGACTATATGAACAATATAGTCAATGTTAATTATCACATTGTAGTAACCGATAAACATTCGGGAAAGCATCATGAATTTACAGAAACCCATAAGATGCGCTACTTTTTCACACCAGAAATCCGTCTTTTTTTAGAGGCACAAGGTTTCGAATTGCTAGACTGTTTTGAATGGCCATCGAAATCTAAATTATCGAACAGAACGTGGAACTCAATGTTCGTGGCTAAAAAATGTTCCTAATGAAAGAAATACCAAACACTACAAAACAACATGAAAATAGCCGTATGGTTTAATTCAGCATCAGTGCCTACAGAAGGAGGGGGACACTCTTATTTTCAAAGGCTAACAAGAAAAATTGATTTACATGAATTCGAGGGTGATACTTCAATCGTTTTCTTAGGTGAAGACACGCACGGCAAGTTCTCTTCTTTAATCAAGAATAAGGCAATTTTATTCTTACCCACTGTAAAGTCTCCCAAAATATTCGCTTGTAAAATACTAAAAGTATTAGCTCGTAAACTGAAAATTTCATTTATCGAAACAAAAATAGATGTCAAACTTCGAGCTCTTCAAAACGAAGTATTTACAAGGTTTTTGGAAAGCAATGAGATATCTCTAATAGTCTATTTACAACCTGGAACTACGAAAGTCGACAACTTTCCGTCGATAATTACTAATTGGGATATTGGTCATATTTCGTCTTTTGCGTTCCCAGAATTCATCAATGATTTCTCATTTGAAATGCGTGAACATTGGTTTTGGAATAATGCGCGTAAAGCCACAAAGATAATTGTCGAATCAGAGGCTGGTAAAAATGAGTTAAAAGCTTTTTTCAACGTCCCAGATCATAAAATACATGTTGTTCCAATCTTCGCCGGCAGTAGCATAATGGAAAAAATGGAGCACTCTAAGACCATGGATAAAATGAAAGCCTGGGGCCTCGAATCAAATCAATATTTCTTTTATCCGGCCCAATTTTGGGCGCACAAAAATCATTACCATCTCCTTCTGGCATTTAATAAACTTGTTAAATCTTCAAGTAAGAGTATTAAATTAGTGTTTACTGGTTCGGATAAAGGCAATTGGGAATACATTGACAAAACCATTACCGAACTTAGTTTGACTGACTTAGTAATCAACCTTGGTTTTGTTGAAAACGAAGAAATGAACGCACTTTATACAAATGCCATTGCACTTGTCATGCCCACTTTTTTGGGCCCCACTAATATGCCTCCTTTAGAAGCGTTAGAATTAAACTGTCCAATACTATGTTCCGATATACCTGGACATAGGGAAATGCTTAAAAATGGTGCTATTTACTTCCATCCGGAGAGCTCTGATCAAATATATAAAGCCATGTCAAGAATGCTTGACAATAGTACAAGACAGGAGTTGATTGACCTGGCAGAGTTAGTGAAAAATGACACTGATTTTCGTTTCACAATCGATAATGCAATTTTTTCGTTAGAAGAATGTATAAAATCAACATTGTCAATTAGAAGTTGTTGGAAATAAAGAATATCCAACTGTAATATCCTTGTTGAGTTCACTGTAATATCCTTGTTGAGTTCAATGTTTAAATGAATAGCGCTTATGATCATAAAGCCCAGTGTTATTTTTTTTATATTAAGCACTTTCTTAGTGCTAGCCCTTGCAAGCACAAAAACAAATGCACAACTGGCACTATTTGATGTTGAAGATGACTTTATCTGTTTAGAAGAGGAAATCATCTTCAATAATCAATCGGTCAATGCACAATCATTTGAATGGGACTTCTGTGTAGATGATGTACAAGGCGATGCTGAGCTGTCATTGATATCAAATAGTAGTCAATTAGGTAATATCTTCGGAATCTCTGCTATTGAGCATCTTGATACCTCTTACGTATTCTTGATATCTTTCATTGATAATAGAATCGTCAAGCTTACTTTCGATAACCCAAACAACCCCTCGAATTTCTCTACACAAGCAATTAATATCCCAAACGAACTTTTGTCTTCACCATCGGACCTAGAAATCGTCAACCATAACGGACAGTGGGTCGGATTCGTCTCCAATTTTGGAAATGGAAATATTATAAAGCTTGAGTTTGGAAACTCGTTGAGCAACAACAACCCAAACACTCAAGTGATGAGTTCATTTGGCTCGTTTAGCCAAACCTCCGCAATAAATATCGTACGACATTCAGATGAATTTATCCTGTTTGTCGCAAACGGTATCGCGCAAGCACAGATAACGCAAATTAATTTAGGTAATGACCTAAGCAATATAAATCCTACCACCAGAATATTAAACACTAGTGGAATAGCTTCAATTAGAGGGTTTGACATCATTGAAACATGTCAAGGTTATTATTTTCTCGTTGGAGGGCTAAATAGTAACAACACCAAACTATTCAAACTTGATAGTCAACTAGAAAACAACTTAACTGACATTCAAACATTTAACTTTAATCAGCCCGCTAATATCAGATGGGTTTTTGAAGCTGGACAATACCATGGATATGTTCAGCTCAGGAACGGAGATCTAATGGACTTAAACTTCCAAAATAATATTGAAAATACACCAACTCAACGAATATTGGCCTCGCAAGGAAATAGTGGAAACGGAATCGAATTCTTCTACGAAAGAGGCAATCTAGTCGGGCTAGGAGCTACAAATAGTGGGAATACACTTAACAGAATAGAGTTTGAGGGAGAGTGTAGCAGTAATACCCTGTCCTCAGCATTAGTAAATCCTAATAACATCAGGTATAATAATACGGGTAACTACACCATAGCATTAACGGCATATGATCAATCTTGTAATCAACAAACCTTCTTAGAAACAATCACAATACAAAACTTAGTGGCACCAGACATAACGGTAACAATATCACAAAACAGGTGTCTTGATTCTGCTCTGGAAGTATCGGCAATTACATCGAATACTGAAGCCACTATTAATTGGGACTTTGGAGATGGAACAACTGCTAACCAGGCAGAAGTCAATCATACATATCAAAATACTGGGGAGTTTATCATTAGCACTTCTGCTTCATTGCCGAATGGATGTCAAAACAATTTCTCACAGATTATCCCAATTTACCCTAGGCCACAAGCTGCACTATTCAACTTACCAACCGGAATTATTTGTACGAACGATGAGCTAGTATTCGAAAATATCACTGACACAACCAATTTTAGAGGTGCTCTAGAATTTCAATGGAATTTCAATAATGAAGGATTTAGCTCTCAAGATACTGGTGTATTCGAATTCAATTCAACTGGAAACAAGAACATTAGTCTGATCGCTTTTATACCTGGATGTACAACTGAAGTTAATACACAACAACTTTCAGTGAATTTCGAAGGGCCTGAATTCCAAATGAATTATACGAACAACTGTCAAGGACAAAATGTAGTATTTGATGTGATACACAATGGAATATTGGATGAATTCAATTGGGACTTTGGTGATAATATAAACAGTTCGTCACAAGCAACAACGCATAGCTATCAAAACCAAGGAAATTATCTAGTAGAATTACAAGTAACTGATATAAATGGTTGTCAGGCTAAAATTGATTCACTAATAGAAGTAGACTTTGGTGACATGATCTCCTTGCAGCTTAGCGATAGTGCGCTAAATGTGCCTATCCTTTTTTCAGGAACTGATTTAACACCTGGCGATGATAGCGTTAACAATTGGACTTGGAGATTTGAAGATGAAACCATTAACCAACAACAGTTTCGAAAACCTTTCTTCGAATTGGGAAATACAAACATTCAGATAGAAGCACTTACAAGACAAGGGTGTAACTATCTGCTTGACACTTTAATTAACATTGTAGAACCGGTATCCCCTTTTCCATTTTTTGACCCTAATGACACCCTAATTTGCATAGGTGAAGACGTATTACTCAATAATCAATCGGTCAATGCACAATCATTTGAATGGGACTTCTGTGTAGATGATGTACAAGGCGATGCTGAGCTGTCATTGATATCAAATAGTAGTCAATTAGGTAATATCTTCGGAATCTCTGCTATTGAGCATCTTGATACCTCTTACGTATTCTTGATATCTTTCATTGATAATAGAATCGTCAAGCTTACTTTCGATAACCCAAACAACCCCTCGAATTTCTCTACACAAGCAATTAATATCCCAAACGAACTTTTGTCTTCACCATCGGACCTAGAAATCGTCAACCATAACGGACAGTGGGTCGGATTCGTCTCCAATTTTGGAAATGGAAATATTATAAAGCTTGAGTTTGGAAACTCGTTGAGCAACAACAACCCAAACACTCAAGTGATGAGTTCATTTGGCTCGTTTAGCCAAACCTCCGCAATAAATATCGTACGACATTCAGATGAATTTATCCTGTTTGTCGCAAACGGTATCGCGCAAGCACAGATAACGCAAATTAATTTAGGTAATGACCTAAGCAATATAAATCCTACCACCAGAATATTAAACACTAGTGGAATAGCTTCAATTAGAGGGTTTGACATCATTGAAACATGTCAAGGTTATTATTTTCTCGTTGGAGGGCTAAATAGTAACAACACCAAACTATTCAAACTTGATAGTCAACTAGAAAACAACTTAACTGACATTCAAACATTTAACTTTAATCAGCCCGCTAATATCAGATGGGTTTTTGAAGCTGGACAATACCATGGATATGTTCAGCTCAGGAACGGAGATCTAATGGACTTAAACTTCCAAAATAATATTGAAAATACACCAACTCAACGAATATTGGCCTCGCAAGGAAATAGTGGAAACGGAATCGAATTCTTCTACGAAAGAGGCAATCTAGTCGGGCTAGGAGCTACAAATAGTGGGAATACACTTAACAGAATAGAGTTTGAGGGAGAGTGTAGCAGTAATACCCTGTCCTCAGCATTAGTAAATCCTAATAACATCAGGTATAATAATACGGGTAACTACACCATAGCATTAACGGCATATGATCAATCTTGTAATCAACAAACCTTCTTAGAAACAGTTTCAATATTACCGCTACAAGCACCCTCTCTTACCCTCTCCCCTTTCTCCACAGACTGCATCACACAAGAAACCTCATTTACTCTGGAGGATGTTGACTTAGCAAATCTTAAAAGAATCGATTGGAATTTTGGAGACGGCACAGACACCAGTTTTGTATTTGAAGCGGGTGACTTAAAAAACACGTCAATTGTGCATATCTATCCTGAAGCAATTACTTACGACCTATTAGTTTCTATCGGCTCCTCGAATGGTTGTTCTAATTCTATTCAAGATACCGTGGCCATAAATTTTAGCCCTTTAGTCCCATCATTCACCCCTTCCGCGGATCAGTTTTGCACAGATAGCCCTATTCGTCTTGAAAATAATACAAACACGGGAGGTCGTAACCCACTACGAATAGAGTATGAATGGAGAGTCAACAATGAGTCATACTTTGATCGAGAACCAGTTATCGATTTCGATGAAGATGGGACCTATGAAATAAGTATGGTTGCAAAATTGGATCAGGAATGCATATCGGATACTATCAAACAGTCCATTGGAATTGCACCGTCTTCGAAAGCTATTTTCAACACCAATAGTGTATGCTTAGGGCAAGACATAATGCTATTGAATACTTCCGAAGGCCCCATACAAAATACCAAATGGAATTTTGGAGACGGAATTGGATCGCTGATAGATGTCTCCTCACACCGCTATCAAGTCCCTGGTAGCTACCAAATAAACTTGGAAATCGAAAGTCCAAATGGCTGTATCAGCTCTGCTGACACATTGGTTACGGTTTATGGTATCCCAACAGTAGAAATACAAGACAACCAGATCTGTGAAGGGGTTGAGGTCCTTTTCAGCAGGGAGAGTTTCCCTAATGAACCATCAATCATTCAACATGAATGGATTCTCAATGATACGCTAACTGTTTTTTCTACTAACCCAGTATTTGAAATATCCGGCAGTAGCAACACGCTGAAGTTAATCTTGACGGATGAAAATGGATGTATAGATAGTAGTACCGTAGAGCTAAATGCATTAGGCACCCCAGATGTCGATGTTAACACTACTAACTTGTGTTTTGGCGATGAAGCTATCTTCACGATGCAAAGCTCAGAAGAATTGCAGAGTTTCTTCTGGACGTTAAATGGACAAATTATACCCGACGACCCTTCTCCAAGAACGATATTTGCTTCACCAGGAATGAAAACTTATTCCCTTAACTTTACTAGTGCTCTTGGCTGTCAGAAACAATTCATTGACAACGTCTTCATAAGTCCAGCTCCAAACTTGACCCTGCCTATAACTCCGGTTTGCCAGAATGAATTTTTAGAGCTTTCAATTCCTGATCAGTTTGAAGGAGTTTCACTGACCTCTATTGAATGGAGTATTGAAGATATTAAAAGAGGTACGGGGGAGAAGTTTAATTTTAAATTTTCAGAATCAGGACAGTTCGGTTTAAATGTATCAGCATCTACTCCAGAGGGTTGTAACAATACAGCCAATTATTCAGTCACGGTAAATGAGTCTCCAGATGCCTCGATACAGCTTTCACAAGAATTTATAGTACCTCCTGGAACTGTAAACCTCGAAACCGTTCCAAATGATTTTGAGCAATTGATTTGGAAAGTTGTCGACAATGTGATTGAAGATGAAAGTAGAAGCTTAACGCTACAACTTGATACCATGGGAGAGTATAATATCAGCTTAACCAAAGTCAATGGGTTTGGTTGTGCCGACTCCAGTGTTACGACAATTCGGGCCTTAGAACCTATAAGTGATTTAAGCCTCTCAACACTTAACACACCTATAATTGACAACCAAATGGCAATTGAATTTAGGCTTCAAAACCTCGGTAACCTTGAGGTCGACAGAGTGATTTTAACAACAAAAACGGATCAGAATGAAGGTGTTCGAGAAGAAATTCAAGTAGACTTAACCCCTAACTCTTCTGGAAATTACAGCTCAGGAATTCGTATTCCAGTAATAAACGGTGAACCCGGTTTTGTTTGCATTGATGTTAAACCCCTGACGAACACAATTGCGGAAGTAGACACTTCAAATAATAAAGTTTGTAGAACCTTCGGTAATGAGGTGAAGTTAATGAGACCGTACCCAAGTCCTGCAACAGATTTTGTGAATGTGGAAATTATTCTGGAAAACGAAGAACAGTATATCATCGAAATTAGCGATTTCAATGGCACTTCTGTTTTCACCACACAGTTACTACAATTGAGAAATGGGCTCAACCAAGTACAGATACCTATTAGTGAGCTTAGTTCAGGAGTCTACTTTGTAAATATCTTTAGTAATTCAAGGAGTCAAATCCTTTCCAACAAATTCTTCAAGCAGTAGACATATCTTGCTGAAATTTCGAAAAGTAAAAGAACATAGATATTCATACACCTGACATTCCAAATACTTAAATATATTTGTGCCTTTGGTAAATAAAACTGAATGGCTTGGTTTAAGAGGACTGATAAAGGAATACAAACGCCTACTTCAGCAAAGAAAGAAGCCCCTGATGGGCTGTGGTATAAGACGCCTACCGGTAAAATCATACATATACGCGAGCTGAAGAGCAATGCTTATGTTAGTCCAGAAGATGGATACCACGTACGAATTGGATCCAAAGAGTACTTTGAAATCATTTTTGACAACAATGAGTTTACGGAGCTGGACGAAAACCTCATTTCGGCAGACCCTTTAAGCTTCTCCGACACAAAAGGCTACCCATCCCGAATCTCATCTTCTCAAAAGAAGACGGGCTTAAAAGATGCGGTTAGATCGGCGGTCGGTAAAGTCAACGATTTTGACCTAGTCGTGTCTTGCATGGACTTTTCGTTTATTGGAGGATCTATGGGATCTGTTGTTGGAGAAAAAATTGCACGAGCAATAAACTACTCCTTAGAACACAAAGTTCCTTTTTTAATGATTTCAAAATCTGGAGGAGCCAGGATGATGGAAGCCGGATTATCACTAATGCAAATGGCTAAAACATCAGCTAAATTAGCACAACTCTCAGATGCGAAGATCCCATATATTTCGTTGTTAACGGATCCAACTACAGGGGGAGTCACAGCATCATATGCGATGCTTGGAGACTTCAATATTTCTGAGCCGGGAGCATTAATAGGATTTGCTGGCCCAAGAGTAATTCGCGAAACTATCGGCAAAGATCTTCCGAAAGGATTTCAAAGTGCCGAATTCGTGCTTGAGCATGGCTTTCTTGATTTCATTGTAGACCGTAGAAATCTGAAGGCACGTTTAACAACTCTTTTAAAACTGATTAAGTAAAACAATTAGATAACACAAGGCATTAATCAAAAAAGGGAAATTTCTTATTTTCGATAACTCTCTTTTCGGTTCGTCTTATATTTGTATAGATTTTCAAAATTCTGAAATACTGTCATAATGTCCTCAATAATTTTTACATCGATCGTAGCATTTACGCTCGTTATTTTGTTGCTGGTTCTAATTCTCCTGTTTGCCCAGAGTAAGCTGGTCCAATCAGGGGATGTTAAGATCATTGTTAATGGAGACGTAGCAAACCCAATTATTACACCGGCAGGAAGCACCTTATTATCCACTTTAGGAAATCAGAAGGTTTTCTTACCATCTGCCTGCGGAGGTGGAGGTACTTGTGCTATGTGTAAATGTAAAGTTCTCGATGGAGGTGGAGATGTTCTTCCTACTGAAGTTGGCCATCTGAATAGAACAGAACAAAAAGAGAATGTACGCCTTTCTTGTCAAGTTAAAGTGAAACAAGATATGAACATTGAGATTCCAGAAGAAGTATTCGGAATCAAAAAATGGGAAGCAACAGTAGTACGAAACTGGAACGTAGCATCATTCATTAAAGAGTTTGTAGTTGAGATCCCGGAAGACATGGATTATCAAGCTGGGGGTTATATACAGATTGAAATCCCTCAATGTGAGATCGATTACAAAGACATCGATATTAGTGCTCACCCTATAGAGCATCCAAATGACACCGACAAGTTTAAATATGAGTGGGATAAATTTGGTCTATGGGATTTAACCATGAAAAATGACGACGTGGTGGAACGCGCCTACTCAATGGCCTCATATCCAGCCGAAGGACGTGAAATCATGTTGAATGTAAGGATCGCTACTCCCCCTTGGGATAGAGCTGCCAATCAATGGATGAAGGTCAACCCAGGAATTGCTTCTTCTTATATATTTTCAAGAAAGCCTGGTGACAAGGTAACGATTTCGGGACCTTACGGAGAATTCTTCATCAACCCATCAGATGCAGAAATGCTGTACGTGGGTGGAGGTGCTGGTATGGCTCCTATGAGATCTCACCTTTACCATCTCTTTAAGACATTACAAACTAATAGAAAAGTGACCTACTGGTATGGGGGACGTTCAAAAAGAGAGCTGTTCTACATTGATCACTTTAAAGCACTTGAAGAAAAATTCCCGAACTTCAAGTTTTACATGGTACTATCAGAGCCATTAGAAGAAGATAATTGGACCATAAAGAAGGACTGTGATGATTCAGAAGGAGACGGTTTCCTAGGTTTCGTTCACCAAGCCGTAATAGACGAATACCTCTCTAAGCATGATGCCCCCGAGGAAATAGAACTATACTTCTGTGGACCTCCTCTTATGAATAAGGCCGTTCAAAAGATGGGAGAAGACTTTGGTATTCCTGACGAGAACATTCGATTTGATGATTTCGGAGGGTAATAATCTAGATTTTTATATAACTAAAGGGAACCAAATGGTTCCCTTTTTTATTGATTTTGGTTTATGAAAACAACAATACTACTCTTAGCAATTGCTATTTCGCTAAACACATTTGGACAGGACAAAAACCTCGTTGCCTTGACTTACGATAGCATAACTACAAATTATAATCTTAACCCCAACGATAGTGTAATAATTATCACCCCAAAAAGCCAAAAACTTTTCTTGGTAACAAACGGAATCACCGTCAAAGACTATATTATTTCTACAGGAAAAACGGGGACCGGATGCCTGTCAGGAAGTGGAATGACTCCATATGGCACACACAGAATAAAAGGAATGTTTGGAAAAGGAGCCACTTCAGGAGCAATTTTCAAATCTCGAGTAAATACAGGCAAAAAGGCTGTTATTTACACAAAAAGAATAGACACCGACGATGATCATGTCACTACCCGTATTATGTGGCTGGATGGATTGGAACGAGGTGTTAATAAGGGAGGAAACGTGGACTCCCGAAACCGTTATATATATATTCATGGCACTCCTGAGGAAGGGCTTCTCGGACAACCTGCCTCTCACGGCTGCATACGAATGAGAAATGACGAGGTCATAGAACTATTCGATTTAGTGAGAAATGGGATGATTGTTGAAATATTAAATGAAGAATTCAAAAAAGATATTAACTAAATATCGATTACTGAACATCCGACATTTAGTCAATAAAAAACCATTAATATACAATTAACAATTTCTATTAGACTTATTTTCAGCTTCATCCGCAAAGTCTTCACCCGAAGGCTAATTTTTCTTTCTATCTTTGTAGTTGAGTAAAGCAAACTCTTTAAGATATGATTTTAGGATTTGGAATGCCAGGAGGTTGGGAGTTGGTCGTCATTGTTTTAGTAGTAGTACTATTATTTGGTGCAAAAAAGATCCCTGAACTGGCTCGTGGGTTAGGAAAAGGAATACGTGAGTTCAAGGACGCCTCTAAGGAAATCCAAAAAGAAATAGAATCAGACGACAAAGAAAAGTAGAGGTTTGAGAACGTATTCGGAAGTAAGGGGAGAACTTCTTAACGGTTCTTTGTCCTGTTATAAACTCGTTGAGCAGTATTTAAAAAATATCGAGCTCCATAAGGATCTAAATGCTTTTAGAGAAGTCTATCAGCAAGAAGCTCTGGACCGTGCTAAACAAGTAGACGAAAAGCTCAAAAATGGCACCGCTGGAAAGCTAGCTGGCATGGTGGTCGGGCTAAAGGATGTTTTGTGTCACACGGATCATGAGTTGACAGCCAGTAGCAAAATATTAGACGGTTTCCAATCACAGTTTAATGCCACAGTTGTTGAGCGTTTGCTAAAAGAGGACGCCATCATCATTGGCCGTCAAAACTGTGACGAATTCGCTATGGGATCTTCAAATGAAAACTCTGCGTATGGAGCGGTAAAAAACGCTGATGATGTAAATAGGGTACCCGGGGGAAGTAGCGGTGGCTCTGCTGTAGCCGTTCAAGCTGACATGTGTATGGTATCATTAGGCACAGATACCGGCGGTTCAGTGCGACAACCTGCCTCATTTTGCGGGGTAATCGGACTCAAGCCAACTTATAGTAGAGTTTCTAGACATGGACTATTGGCATATGCAAGCTCATTTGACGTGATAGGAGTATTCTCAAAAAGTGTAGATGA
>CAYMST010000025.1:0-22743 GCA_964393115.1 uncultured Roseivirgaceae bacterium
GTTCATTAATACAATTACATAATACCTGTAATTAATGTGGTTTTAAAGGCAAACTATTAGTGTATACATCAAAAGCGTGTTTTATCTTTATTTTACTGTGTTTTATCGCAGTTTTAGACGCCTCTAAATCCTTGAGAAAGGTGTAAAATGTCAAATTCAAGATGAGTCCTGGGAAATAATCGACGAACCAGCTGTGATGTATAGTTCAAAACTAAACAAAAGCTATAAATTTACATTTATTCTTTATTTATTAACATACTAGCTAAAACTAGACATAGTTATGAAGACTAAACTACCTACAATAATTCTATTGCTAATCGCATATTTCAATGCCTTTTCTCAGTATACGGACATATGGGAAGAGGTAAATACGGGAATTGGAAATTCCGGTGAATTTAAAGTTTTGGAATTACTCAATGTTGAAGGCGAATTATTTGCTCACGTGCAAGCCGTCAGAAGCTTAGAAACAGATGAGTACTATGATATTCCTGATGGCTTATACAAGTTTGATCATGCTACCAAATCTTGGGAATTCTACATTGGTGAATATGACCAATACAATATGCAACAACTGCATGTTGTCGGAAATGCCATATATGGACCTAAAGGTGATAAAATTCACCGGTTAGAAATTGGTAAGAAAGAATGGGAAGTATGGAAAACGTTTGACCCAAATGAAATTCCTGCCGAAAAAGGTAAAGTATATTTTAAAAAGTCGTGTGCTGCTGGAAACTTTCTTTACGGTCTAAGAGGTGCTGAAAAAGAGGGTTTTTGGGTAGTGAAAATTGATACCCGGACAGGGGAACAAATTCATCTCAGAGAAGAAGGGGTTGTATATCCTCTACCTCCCGAAAATGTGAACAAAATGAGAGATCTTTCTGCCTTAAAAGATGGGCGTGTATATGTAAGTTATACTTGGCAAGCCAGAGATTTCCAAGATCCTCCTCCAAACTACAAAGGAACATGGCCTGGTGATGCAAAGGCGATCTATGAGTGGCGAGAAGATCATTTTAAAGATATAACCGTAGGGTTGAACCTAATCAGTATTTTAGGTAATGGCATCGGTCCATTTGGAGGAACCTGTGTGAATGAAGAACAAACCGAGTTATATGCCTCGACCGAACAAGGTTATTACAAAAGAGGAGTAGATGGATGGTTTCTCATTGGTGAGCAAAAAGGAAATAGTACATTGTACGCGGTTGGTGATTACCTAATAGTAGGACTCAACCGTATCGATAAAGCGCGTAAAACATTTTTGGGTAGTGGCCCCACTAATTTCTTGGACTGTAAGCACAACCGTTATAGATATACAATCTCCACCGACGGCGGACAAACATTCTTTACAGCGTTTGCTGGAAACATTGATTTAAACGATTGTGACTGGCGAAACCCTCAGCATAAAGGAGTATTTATGATGAAAGTGGATCCGGAAAAACCTTCTAAAGTGCAAAACCTTCACATGGAAACGGCTGGGTATGTAGGAGCATCCGGACATAACGAAACTGTTGGTTCAGCATTCCTGCCAGACAGTAGTGCGGTAATCGTAGGAAATTTTGATGCTTCGGTCATCGCTAATCAAATATTACTAAATGGTGCAACGAATGCTTCTAAGGGAAGAGTTTTGGTTATGGATCCCATGGCTGAAGACGTTAAAAAAGAGATTGTGCTTGGAGACGAGGTCTATGATATGGACTACAATGAAGTTTCGGAACTGCTAGTAGTATCTGGTAATTTTGGAATTGTAGTACTGGACAAAACAATGGAATCTATCGTTTGGCAAACTAGTGAGGTCACCCGAAGTTTTGACGGACGAATAGCTATAGCTGAAAATGGCTATGTAGCCGCTATTATGCCATCAGGAACCAACGGTCCAGGTCAAATAAAGCTATGGGATGCATCTGGAAATGTATTGGGTACAAATTCCTCGCGCGACTTCAACCGGACACACATTACTTCTTTAGAAATCAGTTCTGTTGCCCCGCATGAAAAAGTATATGTAGGTGGCTTCGTTCAAGCTACCAATATTTTTCAAGTTGCTTATGTCGATGCCTACGACATTACCGATGTAACGTCAAAAGTATGGACCACCTGGGGACTCAACCCTACACCCGAAGTCAGAGCGCACGGAGCAGATACTCGTATATATCAAATTGCCCTTAACAAGGATAATGTTTTTGTTGCCGGAGAATCTGCTGGTGGTGGGCCTGGTGGGTTTACTATTTTCGCATTCGATGGTAAAGGCGTTCAAAATACTACCGCCGTGGGGAACGACTTTTATAACAATGCGACCAACAGCTGCGGAGCATGCCATATTACCTATATGGGTAAAATTAATCCTGCTACTGGGACGGTCGAAAGAGGTAGTTTCTTACATGGAAGGCTTCCAAATGGTAAGACCAATACACATAAGACCAATAATGGATATCTTCAAGTTGACGACGATGGCAGCATATTCCTAGGTGGTGTGGCCGCAGCTTTTATTGAAGGCAGAAAAACATTTAATATAAATGGACAGCTAGCTGGTGACTACAAAGGTGACATGATTTATGTGCAATTGGATTCAGATATGCTAAACCGTACAGTATGGGCTGTATTTTCCAAGAATGGTGGAGGGGGTACACTGCGCTCCATCTCTCGTCAAGGTGATAAGGTACTTATTGTAGGTAATTCTAACAAAGGTCAGATGTACACTACTGAAAATAGTTTCGCTACAGAACCTTTCAATTTGAGTGGAGACACATTAACCAATGACGAAGTATATTATGGGGTATTTTATAAGGATGTTTGGAATCATACCAATAAAGATCCTTTAGAGTACCGTTTTATATCACAAGACTATCTAGGCGTATTAAGTGTCCCACACCTTCCAAAATCAGAAGATAATTTCATTGTTACACTCTCCAAAAGTACCGCAATAGAGACTAGAGTCTACAATAGCAATGGAGCATTAGTACAACAACAGTCCATACAAGGAAGACCAGGAGAAAATAACATCTCCATTGACTACGCTGAATTGGGAGAAGGTCTATTTATTGGTAAAATATTTTACGGAACAAAGGTTAAGAGTTTTAAATTTATGGTTAAAGGATATTAAATCAGGTGTATTACCGCAACTGATACAATCCATATCAGATGCTTTGAACTGCTCAAGTAATTGAGCAGTTTTTTTAGTTATAATCTATTTTCAACCAAGTACAGTACCGAATCAACCGACAAAAAGCATTTGACATATCTGGATGTCTTATCAGAATTTCAAGTCCATTGCTTGATTTTATCTCCAAGGGTCACCACACCAGCTTAATGATATTCGCGATAAACTCATTCATCTTTCCACTGGTAGGTTTAGGTCGATAAACTAAAGCTGTTTTCACATATTAACCCTTATGAAAACAGTTCTAAGCCTTGCTTGTAAATAGCCATAACTAAACCGATGCTCTGGTAACCATTTCTTCCAATAACTTATCGAAAGTCTTCGTTAGGGCTAATATAAAATCCAGTAACACATCGTTCAAACTCTTTTATATGGATTCCATAAGATCCAGTAGTCTGTGCCTGATAAGAAATAACCGAAAGTAAAGGCTTCAAATGGATATTTCAAGTGCAACCGAAGGCATTACTAAATCGAATTTGGCGGGATAGATGGGATTTGAATCACCAGCAGAATCTCCATTGATTTCATCCAAACATACTAAAGATCAGAATTCCTTATTCAAGATAACATGCCATTTAAGGCCATATAGCCATATCATGTAGTTTCATCTTATGATACAATTCTCTGATCTTCACTAAAACAGTAAAAGCTACCCAAATATTGGGTAGCTTTTGATCAGTTCATCTGTCTATGCATGTATTGATTACCTGACCTTTTAGAGTATTAGTCTTTTGGTTATTTCAACACGTTGTGTATTGCTCCGTAAACGTTAATTGGATATTTCTGTAAAAATCCAGTTGCTAAATAAGCCTCAATAAAAGACTGATCTTGATTCACCGCCTGATAAGAAGCCGCATCTTTATAAATAGTCATCCCAACAACGATGTTTTCATTTGATAGCGACTTCCACTGCACCTCTCTCACAAAATTATTCTGCGCCGCCAATACCGCTAGGTATGCATCTCTTTTGGACTCATAATCAGCTTGATCAAAATCATCATATTTGGATAAGTCTCTTACTGCCACTTCCCAAACTTGTCCTGTTCCTTTATTCGCAAAATCCGCTAAATCAACTATTTCGTTTTCATCAAGTGGTTGTAGTACTTCGAATGCAATAAAGTCGAATGTAGAAAAGAAAGCATTAGCCACTGATTGGTCTATACCTCCTCCAATAGCTTGGAACGTCGCAAAGTCTTTAAACGAAGTTAATCCTACAAATACACTGTCAACGGCAAGACCAGAATTCGTAAATTCAAAAAATGGTTGAAACTCACGATCCGTTATCGTACCCTCTGGTGCTTCTAATAAAGCTACATAAGCATCTCTTTTTGTTTTGAAATCCTCAATCGATTGTCCTGATTTTACTTTACGAATAGGCATTACAAAAACGTTGTCTTTACTAACCTCTGTCGTGTTTGTATCATTTGTATCCGTAGAAGTTGTTCCGTCATCATCTGAGCTGCACGATGAGAAGGTAATTAAGCACATTAAGAAAGTTGAAAAAAGGAATTTGTCCATGTGAATATTAGTTTATTTATACATTCACAAAATTCACCCATCTACAGGTCTCTTAAAATGCACGATTGTGTCAATAAGATGTACTATTCTGCATATTTAGTCCTAAAGCCTTCAGGACTAAGCCCCGTTTTCTGCTTGAAAAGTCTCGAAAAGTAATATTGACTCTCATAACCAAGGGTAAAAGCTATTTCTTTAATTGACTTTTCTCCAAAGGACAGCTCTCGTTTGGCTTCACTCAGTGTTTTGTCAATGATAAACTCCGATACAGTGAATCCGGTTGTTTTTTTAACGATTTCGTTAAGCTTTCTTTTATTAATATCTAACTCTGAAGAATAGTATTCAACCCCTTTTTGAGCAATGAAATTATCTTCTACACTTTTGATGAACCGCTGAAAAGGACGACGAATAGTCAGAAAATTGTTACTATCAGCGCTTTCTTGTATTACTCCTTCTAGTTTATTGATCAGCGCCAACATTAAGTTCTGTAAAAGAAACGTGTGGTTTTGATTTTCTTCATTGTCTTGTTCTAGTGCCAAAATCTCAAAGTATAGTTTAAGGGCAGGAATATCTTTAATAGAAATCTCCTGTGACAGTTTATGTAAAGCGAAAGCATACTGTAAGAAGGCATCCAATAGCTCTTTTTGAACCTTTGAAAAAAAGTCTTCTTTGAATGAAATGGCATAACCGCTAACGGCGGTTATTTCTTTGCATAGGTATATAGAACCTTTTGGAATAATCAGAATATGATTCGATGACAGCTCGTACGTGTCAAAATCAACTTCTTGAACACTCTTGCCTGATGACTGGAAGAGTATCGTATGAAAACCATGTCTGCTTCTTTCTTCACGAAAGAATTGATCTCTTTCGCATAAGTTGCTAACGATGAAATTACTTCTTTGTCTACTAAATAATTGGTTTTCGAGCGACTGCATAAGATGTTGTAAAGGCCGCAATAACCATCTAACTATCAATACGCCTTAATTGCCACCGCTAAGAAAAGATACAATTGATAAATATGCTAAAAGAGCACTTCGAAATAGTGCCTTTTTTATACTTGCGAAAACATAAAAAAAGCTGTCTCTACAAAAGACAGCTTTTATACTAACTATTACATACTGTTCACTGTTCTACTCTATTGCGATCTTTCTGGTAATTACCTCTCCGTTAAGTTGTACTGAAAGGTAGTATATACCCGTATTAATTTTATTTAAACTAATGGCTCGACTATTGTTGTCTACCATTCCTGCTTTTACCAGTCTACCATCTGTTCCGAAAAGCTTATAAAGAGCATTACTCAATTCAGCGTGATATATTATTTTCAAGTCACAATTGCCTTGCGAACATGGTACCGGAGCAATTGATAGCTGTGCCGGAATACTTTTAGTATCCGCAAAACGACTAGCACCGCCGATATTGAATGTCCCTTTTTTACCTGGATATGATGATCTTGTGAGTCCAGACTCACTATGTAGCAATGTCCAGTTACTTCCATCATTAGAACCATGCACATCAAAAGATCCTGGGCCCCTATCTGTAGCCACCGGCTCGATAACTATAGCTGTTGGCATAATGGCATTAGCAGCAGTCAAATCCAATGTAATTGACGATGGGAAGGTGTTTTCTGGTTTCCAAGCGCCAGTCCCCAACTTACCGTCATATGCTCTCCAGTCCGTATTCTGACTGATAGTAGAGTTCACTCTACTTTGTGTTCCATTGGTAATCGAAGGAGTTGGATGTGTGCTATTGCCCACTTTCCATGATATCTCTCCTATTCGAACCTGGTTCTTAGCCTTGCTCTTAACCGTTAGACGTAGGTAACGATATGCTGTTGATGGCGGAGGTGGCGGCGGAGGTGTAATTCCACAATCGTCCGTAGAGACATTTCTAGCATTACTCGCTATGGATTTATTTCCTGCTGCATCCATTGCTACAACTCGGAATGAATACTGCGTTTCACAATCTAATCCTGATATACTAGTAGATGTACCATTCACCGTTTTCACGACACTGCCATTCTGCATAACCTCATACCCGGTAACTCCGACATTATCATTCGACGCTCCCCAGCTAAGGTCCATGCTGGTTTTAGTAATATTAGAAGCAGTAATATTGCCTGGCTTAGATGGCCCTTGCGTATCTACAGTGCCCCCACCAGTTTTCTCAAATTCGACCGCATCTAAATCAAAACCTCCTCCATTAACGTATTCAAGACGAAGTGTTTGGTCCGCTCCTCCACCTAAAGTGACATTGCTGATCTTGGTCGTAGTGAATGTGGTCCAGCTACCACTATTCGTGATGTTAGTGATTGTTCCCACCACGTTATCATTGATAGAAACTTGAAGATCACCTTGGGTAGGGGCACCTGAAGCGTAGGTTAATATTATATCGTATTTTCCAGCTTGGATATCTACAGAATACGCCAACCATTCTCCATTATTCGAATACCCAACGCTACGACCATTGCTCGCCGAAGCTTTCGCTACTACGTCAACGTTATCTCCAGGTCTGAATGATTGATCACCCTGCTTGGTACCATTATCATGGTAGGCCATTCCTTCACCTCCTAGATCATAATGCTCTCCTTCAATTTTTCCTGGAATTTGATGATTTACACCTAAGAATGGTCCAGTCATACAAGCAGCCGTAGTTCTAGTAACCGTATTACTAGTACCTGACTTGTTGCCTGCCAAGTCTACTGCTTTAATTTTGAAAGAGTATGTGGTTTCACAACCTAACCACGTAACATCAGTAGAAGTACCTGTAACCACTATGGTAGGCTGATTATTGATAATGATTTCATACCCTTCCACACCGGTATTATCACTTGAACCTGTCCAGCTAAGTTTAGCTGAAGTAGCCGTCACATTGGTGACTGAAAGGTTCTTAGGAGCTGTAGGTGCCTGAGTATCCACAGGGTCATTAAATTGCTTGATTAAAAGCTTGTGCAATTCCCATCTGGATTTTGGTATCTGTGCGTTGTAGTCTGGTTTTGGCTCATCCCATGCGTGATAGGTATAACTCCATCCTTTTTCATTGAAGATACTCACCGCATCTTTTAACCACTTATCACCACCATGTCTTGGGGGATCTTCGTTTGGACGACCTAAATCCCAGGCGCCTCCAGCGTTATAAATGGCACCGAACTCACCTACAAACAATCTCCAGTTTCCGTGTTGGTTTCCCCATTCTTGTACTGAACCAAGCATACCATGCTGATCAGCTTTCATGTTCGCCTTTGTCCAGTCTTTGGTAATGTCTGGATATCTCTGTCCTCTAGGGTTAGCTCCTCTACCCTGATGAGTGTATGAATGTGGCCAGTAAAAGTGTGGGCCAAATAGAATCTTACTTTTTGGTAAATCTTGACCATAGGCACTTGGCGCCTTTACAACACCATCCACAAAGTCCGAAGACCTAAACTCCAATAATATATTGTGATGATCATCATGCTTACGAATGGCCTTAATAGCTGGTTTGTAGAAATGATCTTTTAGGTTAAACGGTTGATCCCACATGTCAAGCCCCCTTTGTGGTGCTCCTTCATTCATCAAGTCGTATGCCCAAATTACATCGCCATACTTAGCGCACTCCTTGGCTATTCTATCCCATAATTTGATAAATGCCTGACGTGCCGGTTCAGAGTTGTACAGATCATCAGAAGCCCAGGTGGTATATCTGTTCCGTGCCAGTGGCATGGCATGAGGATCGATGATGACCCTGACCTTATGCTTTTGAGCAAAACCGATAAGTTGATGCAGCCTTTTCCAGTTATCCTCGTACCATCTAAACGGTGCTTTATGAGGATTCATTAAAGGTTTGGTGGAAAACGCTAGGCGTACCACATTACATCCAACATTTTTCATCTTAATGATATCCTGCTCATTAATGAGCTGCTGTTGTACATTAAAACCTACAGTCCTTTGGACTTGTTGTGCACGCACATAGCTGGTATTCAAAAAGCCTAGTATGCCTAGAAACACTACAGCTAGCGTAGATATTTTATTTGTTTTCATCTGTATTTATTTATTACCACTGGATCGAGTCGCCCAATGGAATTCGAGATAAACTCCTCTCCCTCATATTTAAATATGATTATGGATTTAAGTTTATACTCAAGTCATATGATAGTTTTCTAATAAAGCGAACAATCCGTTTCGCTCGCTCTTTATTCAGGAAAGAGATAAATAATTTGGTATACCGTTATATGGTAGCCAGGACACTAATAGTCCTGACTACTCTGTATATGAATGCTTAAGTATTAACGAATGGCTATTTTTCTAGTAATAGATTCGCCATTCTTGACAAGTGCCACGTAGTAGATCCCACGTTTTACTTCATTCAAACTGAATGACTGTCCTGTTTGATTTAACACACCCCTTTGGATGGTCTTACCGTCAACGGTCATCAACTGGAACTGTGCATTATCCCATTTATTATTCGTAAACGAGAATGTCAAATCACAATCACCAACGCCACATGGAACAGGCTGGATAGTTAACTGATTGGCCACAGCAGGAGTACTAATAATCTCTCTGTTTGATGACGAAATGGAGAATGTTCCTTTCTTACCCGGATAGTCAGATTTCTTAAGGCCAGACTTACTTGTCAACAATGTCCAGTTGCTCATGTTGTTAGAACCATGTACGTCAAACTGAGAAGGACCTCTATCCGTAGCTGCTGGCTCGATAACGATTGCAGTCGGAGCAATTTCTTTACCTGCCTTAAGATCTATAATGATTGATGATGGGAACTTCTTCTCTACTTTCCAAGCACCTGTTCCTATCTTACCATCAAAGGCTCTCCAAGCAGTATTTTGGCTTGTAGTTGCTGAAACCTGTCCTTTTGTACCGCTAACAATACTTGGTTTAGGATAGTTAGTATTTCCTACTCTATATCGGATTTCACCGATACGTACTTCTTTACTGACAGTTCCTTTTACCGTCAAACGAAGATATCTATATGAGTTCCCGCTTGGTGGCGGAGGAGGAGGAGGCGTACCACCACAGTCTGCCGTTGTTACCGACTTACCATTACTTGGGTTTGAAAGATTACCAGCAGCATCTTTAGC
This sequence comes from uncultured Roseivirgaceae bacterium, assembly GCA_964393115.1. Lineage (GTDB taxonomy): Bacteria > Bacteroidota > Bacteroidia > Cytophagales > Cyclobacteriaceae > CAYMST01. The sequence continues at coordinate 9,735 of CAYMST010000025.1, forward strand.
CCTAACGGTAAATGTATATGTTGTTTCACAAGTTAAGCTAGACACGTTTGTTGAAGTGCCGTTTACCGACTTTACGAACGTCCCACCTCTGTAAACATTGTAACCCGTTACCCCAACGTTGTCGTTAGAAGCACCCCAGCTAAGGTTAACACTTGTCTTCGTGATGTTCGAAGTACTTATGTTACCAGGTTTACTTGGCTTCTGAGTATCTCCTGGTAACGGATTACCTCCGCCTCCTCCACCGGTTGATTTCTTAATCAATGCCTTTGTTTGATTCCATCTTGGAGCAGGTCTTTGATAATCAAACTCACCATTAGGTTCGAACCAAGCATGGTAGGTATAACTCCAACCATTCGAATCAAAGATATCGACACAGTCGTTCATATACTGATGTCCACCATTCTTCGGAGGGTTTTGATTTGGGTTGTTGGTATCCCAAGCACCGTTCTTTGTGTAAACTGCACCAAACTCACCAATAAACACTCTCCAGTTACCGTGTTGGTTACCCCAGTTAATCACATTATTTAACCGTCCTTTATTGTTCGCCATCATGTTCGCCTTTGTCCAACCTTTTGACGCATCTGGCCATTTTTGACCTGTAGGTCTGTTTCTACCTTGATGTGTATACGCCAATGGCCAATACATGTGTGGTCCTACTAATATCTTTGATTTTCCTTTATCGCCTCCATAGAAAGCCGGGCTTTTTACTAAACCCGCTTGGAAGTCATGCTCTCTGAACTCTAGAAGTATCGAGTGCTTATCATCGATTTTGCGAATCTTATCCACAGCCTGAGGATAAAAATGTCCATTCAAGCTGAATTTAGCATTATGCTGCTTTAACCATCCATCTGCTGGTGGTTCGTTTATTAAGTCATACGCCCAGATTACGTCACCATAACCTTTACATTCGTCAGCTATCCTTTCCCAAAGCTTAAAGAATGCTTGTCTTGCGCCTTCATCCTTGTATAACTTGTCAAAAGCAAGCATTGTCCATGGTCTTGATCCTCCTGGCATTGCATGTGGGTCAATAATCACACGTAAATTGATACTTTGACAATACTGGATAAGCTCATGCATACGTGTCCAGTTTTGTTCATTCCATTGATATGGAGCCTTCTGTTTCATGAGTGGTCTTGCAGAAAAGGCAAGTCTTACTACATTACAACCAATTTGTTTCATCTCGTTGAGGTCGGATTCATCGAGATGTTGCTGTTGGACGTTAAAACCAATGGTTCTAACCACTTGTGCATTTAGGCTGGTACTCAAAAAGAATACCAATGCCAACATCATCAGAGTTTTTAAACCCTTAGTAAAAGTGTTGATCATTATTATAAGTTTTAGATTAGTTACATCAATAGAAATAGTGTCTAAGGCTGGGTGCCCCCTAAAGCATTATTCTTAGTTCATTCGTATTTCTCGATAATTTAGATCTGGCCATATGATCAAACCTAAATTAGTGAGTATAACAATTTGCTTGCTTACGCTTCCAAGTCAGGAATTGACTCGTTTAGATTGAATTAATCAAGTTGTCAGCGCATTAGCTAGGATTAATTCTTAACCTTCTGTGAAGTAAGAATTTTTGGTTGTTCTTCTTAATTAAGAGGATGGCCGAAGTGGATACTTCAACCATCCATCTTAGGTATGGATTACGTCAAATGACGTTTAGATCTTTAATTACTTCGATAGTAATTTCTTGCTAATTCTGGCTTTGCTCTTCAATGAGATCAAGTTGACTATGTATAGTCCCGGCTTGATGTCATTGATCACTGTTGAACCTGCAGGGATCTTAGTCGCAGGTGCTAATAATGTACCATCAACACCTTTGATATAAAGGATCGAAGGTTCAGACACCCATATTTTAGATACACCTGTAGTGGTTGGGTTAGGCGAGATAAACGCTCTATAACCAGTACTTGGAGCAGGCGCCGATCCAATCGTTCTTGCTGAAGTAGTACCTTCCCAGCTGATGTCGTCTAACTGGATATCAGAATTGTTAAATCCTTTGAATCTCAACTGCGCCCCTGGAGCACCGGATACATTGATAGTAATCGTCTTCGTAGCATTCTTAGGAACGTTGAATTTACCAACTGAAGTATTCCCTACGAATACCTCAACCCCACTATTTTGCTTACTTCCTGTCGGTCTCGCTTTGAATTTAATTTGTGAGAATCCACCCGGAATATTCGCTCTAAGTGAACCGTTCGCGCTGTTATCCAACTTGATCGTCTTTCCATTAATGGAATTGGTACGTTTAGCCTTTGTATACGTCCAATTGAATCCTTCATCACCTTTAAAGGAACCATTTGACCACTGGTTAGCCGTTGGCATCTTATTGAAGGTCTCTGAACCACCTTCGCTTGGAGGTGCAGCACCAGCTTGCGTAATAGATACCGTCTTGTCTTGGCATCCATCTACCGTTACTGTACCAGACCTTGAAGACGTATTATTGTTTGGAGAAACACTGATGTTCACTGTATTACCACTCTTGGTTGCTGTAATCCAGCCGGCTGATTTAGAAACCGTAAAAGTTTGTGCACTTGTTACATTAACCGAAGTACTTCCAGCTGAAGCACCAAACGCATGACTTGACTTTGATAGTGTCAATGTACAAGGTGTAGCTCCTGCTTGGGTAACACTGATAGTCTTGTTCTCACAACCGTTTACAGTTACTGTTCCTGTTCTAGAGTTTGTACTTCCGTTTGCTGCTACCTGAATTACCACATTATTACCGCTTTTAGTGGCTGTAATAAATCCTTTGTTATCAGAAACTGTGAAGTTCTCAGTGGTTGTAACAGCAATCGTTTGGCTTGAAGCACCAGCTCCGAAGCTAGCAGATGAGCTTGCCACATCCAGCGTACACGCTGGGCCATCTTTCTTGATGAATTCAATCACGTCCATGTCAAATGAACCACCGTTGAAATATTCAAGTCTAAGCACTTTGTCGTTACCACCTGCAATATCTATATCTTCTAAGGTAGTAGTCGTGAAGTTTGACCATCCACCTGTATTGCTGATGTCTGTGAATAGCGCTATCTGCGAGCCATCAAGTGAGACTTTAAGGTCTCCAGGGTTACCTCCTGAAGAATATGTAAAGACGATATCATATGTACCTGCTGTAACGTCAGTAGTAAATTCTACCCACTCACCAGAAATACTCCATCCGATACTTCTTCCACCACTGGCCTGAGACTTAGCATAAACGTCTACCTTGTCAGCAGGTCTGAAACTTAGGTCACCAGTTCTATTGTTATCGTCGTTGTACGCAACACCTTGACCACCGAAGTCATAGTGCTCAGCTTCGATTTTTCCAGGAATCGTAGAGTTCTGACCTAAGAATGGTGTCTGAGAAGGTCCAGCTACAACTCCAGCTTGACTTACAGCTATTTGCTTGTTCTGGCAACCATTGATGTTGATCGTTCCCGTTCTTGTATTAGAACCACCATTGGCAGCAGCTGTGATAGTTACCGTATTTCCACTTTTCGACGTTGTGATCCAACCAAGGTTTTCACTGATGGTGAAGTTTTCAGTTGTTGAGACGTTAACTGTAGTAGTACCTCCGCCTTGAGCGAACGATTCGTTTGATGACGAAAGCGTCAATGAACATGCTGTAGCACCTTCTTGTGATATCGAAATGGTTCTGTTAATACAACCATCAATAGTCACTGTTCCTGTTCTAGCAACAGTAGACGTATTTGCGGTTACCGAGATATTCACGTTGTTACCACTTTTTGTAGCTGTGATCCATCCCTTGTTATCGCTAACGGTCCACCCTTGATTAGAGCTTACAGAAGCAGTTGTGCTTCCTGCATCAGAGGTAAATGAGTGACTGCTCTTAGATACTGTTAAACATGGAGCAGGTCCAGAAGAAACTTGTCTTCTCCAAGGTCCTGTACCAGCCATAGCTACATAGTAATATGGAGTACCGTTATCGTCTTCACGAATCTTAGCTTGTAATCCATTAGGATTTTCGATTGCTCTATTGTTACCAGGAGCTAAAGTCCAATCAGACCATGTAACGCTTTGACCGTTGCTGGATATCTTTCCTATGAAAGCACCGTTACCTTTTTTATGATTCGTAACCTGCGAAAGGACAATAATATGATCACCGTGGGCAGCAAGTCCAGTGAAAGTGATGTTCTCATTAGGTCTAACCCATTTCTCTGGCTTCAACTGAAGTGACTTCGCCACGTCCATTCCTGTATACTCCCAGTTTGCACCGTTGTTCCAGTCATTAGCCCTTGGGTTCTTATTTATGTGAACACCGTACTTGTTATTGATATTACCAGCAGCAACTAACCACGACTGTCCGTTTCCTCTATCCCAAATGTAAAGGTCACCAGTATTCTTAGCTCCACTAAGCATATTCGTCCAAGAGTAGTTGTTTCCATTTCTTACACCTCTGTAGATACTACCGTTAGAACCAGAACCCGCTGATCTGATGAACACATAGTTAGAATTGTTTGGATCAACCCAGATATCTCTCAGGTCTCTGAAATCCATGGTATTGTCTGTTATTTTTCTCCAGCTACCCGTACCGTTCACGACCTTAACAATATCTTCAGTTACCCAAGCACCACCTTTTACAGTTCCATTTCTATTCTTACCTCTTGTAGCGACGTAAACTCTTTTTGGATTACTTGGATCGTAGCAACTTGATCTGTAGTTACGTGAGATTAATCCCATTGTAGTACCAGAACTGTTAGGAACAGCACCACCAATTAGTCTCCAGTCTTCTTTGTTCTCAATATTATTGAAATCAATTTTCTTACCGTAGAGGGCTCCTGCTCCTTGGTTAGGAATACCAAAACCTTTTCTCATATCCGCGATAACAACTGGCGGATTGGATGGAACCGCCAATACCGACATGGAGTTAGTAACACCTGCAGGACCATGTTCTGACGTCCATGAGTATCCATAATCTAAACTCTGAAGAATACCGTGGTCAGCACAACCTTGAATCATATAACTTCCGATGGCATCAACATCGTAGCAATAAGGAGACGAAAAACCTCTTTCATGCGACATCGATAATCCTTCCTTTTTGTATATAACTTCACCGTATACTTCCTTCCAGCTTTCACAAGGGAATTTAGGATCATCTACGTCACTCATATAAACATTCATACCACCCATGGTGATGATACGATGCTTGCTATACCATTTAGGTGTATAATCATAAGCTCTTACGATGAAGTCTCTAACTTCCCAGCTCATCTCAAAATCAAAGCAGTTGTTTTGACGAGGATTGTTGGCAATTACCTCCCAACTGTTACTTGTTACATCTCCCGAACCGTTGAAGTTTACAGTTCCTTCCCAAAGACCTTTTCTGTTCTTGTTGTTATTCCAAACAGTTCCTAAAAGTAATTTGTGCTTGGTAGCAGTTGATCTTGGATCTACTTTAGGATCATACCATTCAGCAGTAGTCAACAAACCATTTGTTACTTTGGTCCAACCACCGGTAATTCCGTTGTTTGATGTTTTTGCCACATAAACTGCATATGTATCATTATTGCCACCACTCGTCTGGTAAACAGCATAAATATGTTTTCCATCAGGAGATAGACCAACACCTCTAGAACCACCATCAGGTCGAGTGTTAATAGCTGGAGAGTTACCAGCAGGGCCCATTGCATCACCTGGCTTTGCGATACCACTAAAACTATCTCCGTTATTTGTAGACACAAACACACCAGCAGCTGTTCCTAAATATATGTTGTTATTGTTTGGATGAATAGCAACACCAAATACGTTTCGATATCCGTTGTTATTGAAGTACTTAACTTTCTTAAAAGTCTTACCTCTATCTTGTGATACATACACATCACGTACCCCATTCAACTTGTCAGTTGTTAGGTTCTGAATTGGATTTGTAATCGAACCCTGACCTTTTTGAGGATCCTTATTTTGCCATCCCGGCGCGAGAATCACCGTTTGATTGTTTTTCGACACAGCAATGGAAGCAATTGCATCTCCATAAGTGTCCTCGATAAATTCCCATGTTACATCATGGTAATTGCTGGCATTGGCATTAGTGGAATAACTTGCTCCTAACATACCACCTTGGTAAGTTCTGTTACCTCCTACTTCTTGGGTAATAACGAACGACATACCATGCGCTAAATCTCTACTGACATAGTCCCAACTCTGACCATAATCACTAGACCTATACGTTCCTTCCATGTCACTGGAGAACCATATAGTACCTTCTACGTTTCTGTCAAAATATACATCTTGAATTTGACCACCTCCTCCAGGATTTAAACTTTCCCATCGGTCTTTTTTACCCCAGTCCGCTGGTGGTGCTGGTATCTGTGCGTGTATGACTTGAACGAAGCATACAACTGCTACTAGTAAGGCCGAAATTCGACCCAACATTGAGTGCATCATAAGAATTAAGTTTTAGATAGTTAAATGTTTTAAACTCTACACTTCGCAGTTTAGAGCTTTCGTAAAACTATCTAGATCATAGGTTTCAAAGGTTTCTGAATTTGAAAATCCGAATAAATTATTTCTTCTTCTTTTTGAAATTCAAATAACTAAAGAGTTGTTAATTGCTGATTTTATGTTACTTTATTAGCAATTCGCTAATGATTAACTTAATATTTACTCCGATCCTAAATATTTCAAGAGTTCTATTGATTTAACAAAATCATTTTATCAAGAGATATTTTTTATTGGGATTTTAAAAAAAGAAAGAATTATGACGTGTAAAATATCAAAATGGTATCTCTTGTTTTGATCATCATTTAAACCCATTGAGTAATCTCAATGATTTTATTCGTCCCATTAGACAAAAAGTCGTATATCAGTAATATACTTTGCATTAATTCAAGAGTAGACATGAACATATATGTCTTAATTATAAAATCAGGTGTCTTTATTCAAGATTTCATGACTTTTGATAGTCATTGATTTATCTTTGATAGTGCCAGATACATTTTTTTTAAAATAACACAGTAACTGCGGTCTTTATGAAGGAGGCATTATACATTTGGGTATCTTTCCAGAGCATATTATTTGGGGGGAGTGTCCTGGTTTTGAAAAGAAATATTTTGAACAAGCTACTTGCTCTATTCTTTTTTATAACTGGGATTCATACTTCTATTAACTATCTGGTAAGATTTACCGACCTAAAGTTTGATTTTCCTAGGATAATCGGAATTGGTGATTTGTTCAATTTAATGTATGGGCCAATACTTTATCTCTATATCAAAGCTCTAGTGGATAAAGGCTTAAATCCTAAGAATTACTGGCACTTCCTACCTGCTCCTCTATTCCTAGTAGCCATAGGTATATACCATTTACAAACAGAGGAACTAAATTTTATGACCTATATTTCAACAGCTCTTCACAGGGTTATTATCTCTACCGTCGTCATTTCAAACATTGCTTATCTTACGTTATCTTCTCGTAAGTACCTGAAGTATTCCGAGAGTCATAAAAAGGTAGAGCGCTGGATATCCGTTTGGTTTGCGATTGCAATAGTATTTCTTGCGCTGAAAGTCATTATCAATTCTGCATTCTTGACAAGCTTTTTTGCGGTAACCACAATTAGTGCTGAGTTTAGAAATTTCTTGGTCTACTTGTTTATTTCCTTAAATGCCGTAATCGTATTCATAGCTGGTTTTTATACACTTAGGTATCCAAATGTTTTCAAATTGTTTGAAGCAGGTATCATTCGCAAGAAAACCGCGAATACACTTGAAAACAAAGAAGCTGAAAAAATATTGAATAAGGTAAAAGGAGTATTGGAAGAAAAGAAGTTGTACCTAAAGTATGATCTTACAGAAGTAGAGTTGGCAAGGGAGTTAGGCATTCAACCTTATATATTAAGTAAAATCCTGAATGAAAACGTTGGAGACAATTTTAATCGATTTATCAATCGATTTCGAATTGAGGAGGCCAAAAAAATATTGTTGTCTCCCGAATATAATCAAGCTACCATATATGCCATTGCAAGAAATAGTGGCTTCAAAACAGAGTCTGTCTTTTATACCAATTTCAAAAAATACGTAGGGTTAACACCCAATCAATACAGAAAGAGCGTATAAAAAAAGGTTGTTTCGAATTTTTACGAAACAACCTTTTTCAAACACTTTAAACGAACCTTTATTAAAGAAACTTCGTTTTTTGTTCTCCCAAGCCGGCTATTGATAGCTCGACAACATCATTTCTTTGAATATATACTGGTGGTTTGAAACCCATACCAACTCCTGGAGGTGTGCCCGTAAGAATAATGTCACCGGCTTCTAACTTCATAAATTGTGATAAATACTGAATAGTGTACGCTGGTTTGAAAACCATCGTCTTTGAGTTACCATCCTGCTTCATTTCACCATTTACAGAAAGTTTCATATCTAAATCGAACACGTCTTTTATCTCATCTTTGGTCGCTAGATATGGTCCCACAGGACAAAATCCAGGGCATGACTTACCTTTAATCCATTGTCCAACTTTTTCCAACTGGAATGCTCTTTCCGAGAGGTCATTAGCCAAGCAATATCCACCAATTGCAGCTTCAGCTTCTTCCTCCGACGCCAATTCGAACACATCTTTACCGATTACCACTCCTAGTTCCACTTCATAGTCAACCTTAGTTGCGGCCTTAGGAATAACAACATCATCATAAGGTCCTGAAATTGAATTGGAAGCCTTTCCAAAAACCAATGGTTCTGTTGGCAATGCCATATTCGCCTCTTTTGCATGGTCTTCAAAGTTTAGACCAATGCACATAATCATTGCTGGCTTTGCCACACAAGATGCCCATCTCGCTGACTCCTCTACCAACGGTAGTGAATCACCACTATCCGCCACAAGCTTTTCTAACTTTTGCAATCCATCATTGTTAAAAAAATCTTGATTCCAATCACTAAAGTGCTGCGAGCAATCTTTACGTACTCCGTCAATTAGTACACCGGGCTTTTCATTTCCCTTCTCTCCAAATCGTACCAGTTTCATATTTCTAAATATTTAAGCAAGTTTATAATTGAGGTATCTTAATTCGTTACGACCGTTTTACGCTGATAAACAACTAATCCAATAAATAGGACAACCAAAATAGTAGGAAGAATAGCCATCATTTGAATGGTAGCCTGTGGTCCAGCACCGTCTATTGACGCTCCCATGATTGGTAAAATCAGTGATGTCGAGACCATCCCAGTTCCACCTAAAACAGCTAATCCAAAAGCTCCACTTCCCGGAATATATTCCGCTACAAACCCTAACATTGTTGGCCATAAATAACACACTCCCATAGCAAAAACTATGGCGAACGACATCGTAGCAAAGGCGCTATCCGCTAGGCTGAGCCCAAATAATCCAACAGACGATAAAACAACCGAACCTAGCAATACTCCGGCTGGATTAAATTTATGTACTATCGGTCCAGCATAATACCTGCCTAATGCCATTAAACCACTGATTACCACCAATATAATCATAGGATTAATGCCACTATTCTCTAGTAATGCATTAATCCACTGGTTTGTACCTAACTCAGTAGAGGCCGTTAAAAACATACACATAAACATAAAAGGAAATAATAGCGATGCTTTATTTCCCTTCGTTTCAAACAAAATTGCTACTACAGCAATAAAAGTCACTATATAAGTGATGTATGAGGAAAAATCTACGCTCATACCCGGTATAGAAGCTATCACGATTAATACTGAAACTAGTGCAACAATGCTATATGGTGCAGAAACCTTTTTCAGCATATCCTTATAGGACGCTCCACTTTCTACCCTCTCAGTATCAGGAATCGTTTGGCCGCGGAATAAATAACCGTAGGCCAATAAAGGAATAAATAATAGAGAAGTTAATATCTGCCAACTCAGACCCATTGAGTCAACTAAGAAAAATGCCAAAAGACCACCTATGACAATACCTCCAGGGAACCATACATGGAACCTATTCAACATCTTCGTTTTTTCCTTAGGGTATATGGTTGCAATCAAAGGATTGCATGCGGCTTCAACTGCACCATTAGCCAGCCCGATAAAAATATTTGATAAAAACAACAATGTTTTATCTCTGGCAAATAGTAAAATGGTTAGTCCTAAAAAGTGGCATATAAAGGCGGCCCATATAACCCTTTTGGTTTTGATGATGTCCAAAAGCATTCCCCCTATGAACATCGAAAGTGTAAAACCCCAGAACGCAGGACCAAATGCCCAGCCAATTTCCTCTTTGGCCAAACCGTATTCAGACCCAAACACAAATTCCACTTTAGCACGAATGGCAAAGGAAAGTGATGTTACGATCAGTGCTAAACTACTTGCTACAAATAGTCTACTGGTATTACTCTGAGGTTTCATAATGCGATTACAGTTTTAGATTATTCTTTAGTTTTTGGTCAATTTATTGGCACGACGCCCAGTCCATTCCATCCTCCATCTACGTGGATAGTCTGTCCATTAATTTGATCAGCTGAGCTAGACAAAAGGAATTTTACTATACCTGCAATATCATCAACAGTTCCTGGTCTATTCGTCGGAAGAATATTTGACCATACCTCATCATAGTTTTCAACTTCCTGTTTTGTACGTTCAGTACCAATAGGACCTGGAGCTACTGCATTAATGCGAATGTTCAAAGGTGACAATTCGGCAGATAACGACCTTGCCATCATATTAACAGCAGCCTTTGTCATGCTATAAATTGCTAGGTTTGGATATGCTCTTTCACTCAAGTTAGATGAGATAAGAATTATCTTTCCTTCTCCTTGAGATTTCATAACTCTTGCGGCAAACTGTGTAATGAAATAGGTACCACGCATATTCAAGCCGACGACATTATCAAACTCCTCAGGCTTAATTTCCAAAAAAGAAGCGAAATGTGTAATAGCAGCGTTTGCTATAAGATAATCGATCCTTTCATACTTATTAATGGTGAAATCAATAAGATCTTCTATGTCTTTAAGGTCAGACATATCTCCCTTAATTGCTTCACCTGGAGTGTTTTTATTAAAGCGATCAACCAAATCTGAAGAGAAATCGTTGATCACGACTTTAACCCCTAGAGACATTAAAGCCTCGGCTATCCCTAATCCAATGCCTGAACCCGCGCCAGTTATCACCGCTACTTTTCCCTCAAACTCTTCCTTCATCATTTTCTCAGGATTTGAAAATATCTGCTGGTGGTCCTGAAACACCTGGCTTTATCATGAAAACTCCACCACTTTGAGGATATTCTGCAAACTGTTCATCCGATAAACCTATCGTCGCCGTAGTGATATAAAGTTCATCCATTTTTTCTCCTCCAAAGCAACACGAGGTTACATGTGGAGCAGCTACTTCTACTTTTTCAAGAACCTTACCTGATATGGGATCCCATCTACGTACACAATTACCTCCCCAATGAGCAATCCATAATTTATCTTCGGCATCGATAGCCATACCATCTAATACCCCCATCTCTTCGGCATCAATAGTAAAGGCTACTCTACCATTTGTTATTGCTCCATTATGGTAGTCATACGCCATCATACGATTATCATGGGAATCAATATAGTACATTGTCTTTCCATCCGATGTCCATGCTAAACCATTGGATACGGTACGGTTTTCGAGTACTTTATTTTCTACAAAATCGTTTTTATAGCAATAGAGAGCTCCTGCTCCTTCTTCCAGCTCCAAATGCATCGTGCCAATCCAAAAGTTTCCGTCAGGATCACATTTACCGTCATTCGCTCTGACCATTGGAGTATTGCTTCCCAATTTATCTTTATACGCCAACTCTTTGGTCGACCAATCGTAAAGTGCTAAACCATCTTCGAAAGCAATTAGAAACTTCCCATCACTAGTAGGGACAACAGCTCCGGGCCGCTTTTCGAAATCATGCGTTGACTGTTTTTGGCTTTCTGTATGAATAGAATTTATTTTTAGTCCTTCTATATCCACCCAATACAGGCTTTTCTCGGCAGGCATCCATAAAGGTCCTTCTCCTAAAACGGACTTAGCATTTACAATTAATTTGGCATTCATATTAACTTGGGTTTAATAAGATTTTTACGGCTTGTTTTTGCCACATCAAATCAAACCCTTTTCTCCAATCTGTCAAAGGAAGTCGATGTGTTATCACATCACTTACGTCTACAATATTTTGGCCCAAAATATCCATGGTACGATGCCAAGTGTCTTTTGTATACCCAACAGAACCATAAATCTTCAGTTGTCGAAAGGCTACCAAATCCCAAGGAACCGTCAAATCCTTTCCAAAGTGACCCACCTGAACATACGTTCCTAATGGTTTTAATGCTTCCATACAGTTCCTCACTGAAGCTTCGGCCCCAGCACACTCGATAGCTAAAGCAACTCCATCACCACTCGTTTCTTCTTGAATAATCTCTTGAAGGTCCTCCTTATCTACTTTTACCACTCTATGAGCACCATATTTCAGCGCCATGTCCAAACGCATAGCGTCATCTGATGTTCCCGCTACAATTGTTTTCAGACCATGTGCGGCAAGCATTTTCATAACCAAAAGTCCAATAGGACCTGGTCCTGAAAGCAATACAGTATCTCCTAGCTTATGCGAAGCGATGTCTTCCACTACATGAACGGCCACAGCAAGGGGCTCTACTAATGCAGCATGCTCCATTGATACGCCTTCAGGGATTTTAAAAAGTTGATCAGGTCTCATGGTGGCATACTTGGTAAACGCACCGTTTACACCATGTCCCATCCCTCTTCTGTTCTTGGAGAACATGATTTCTCCTTGCTCAACGTATTTACAGTTATCAGAAATAACCGCTGTTGCTCCTAATACGCTGAATTGGTCACCGATCTTAACATTCTTTACATCCTTGCCTAGCTCTACAATAGTGCCGCTAAACTCATGACCGAGGATCACAGGTGGATAATTCCTAAAAGTATCATGATATACGTGGAGATCAGTACCGCAAATCCCGCAATGCGCTATTTCCATGATAACTTTGTTATCCGCACATTCTGGTTCAGGCATATCACGTAACTCTACGTTGCCTACTCCTTTTTGATATTTTACTACT
>CAYMST010000025.1:22753-27044 GCA_964393115.1 uncultured Roseivirgaceae bacterium
AAATCAAAGAATAATTTTGGCGGCCTCTACTATATTTTTCGCCCGAAGACCATACTTGTCCATTAACTCAGGAGCCATTCCAGACTCTCCGAACACATCCTTTACTCCTATTCTCTGAACCGGACATGGGTGGTTTTCACTTACCACACCAGCTACAGCCTCACCTAATCCACCTATAATTGAATGCTCTTCTACCGTCACGATCCCTTTCGTTTGCTTAGCAGAGGTAACTACCGCTTCTACATCTATCGGTTTAACGGTTCCAAAATGTACAAGACGAACAGAAAATCCTTCATTCTTCAATGTTTGCGCGGCTTCAAGAGATTCTGATATCATAATCCCTGTTGTGGCGATGGTTATATCAATTCCATCAGAAAGTACCTTTGCTTTACCTATTTCGAATGGGGTATGAATCTCTGGAACCACAGGATATTTATCTCTTCCAAATCGGAGATATACTGGGCCTTTGTGATACGCTGCAGCCTTCGTCGCCAATCTAGCTTCTTCATAGTCTCCGGGTACTATTACTGTCATGTTCGGAAACGCCCGAGTAATCGCAATGTCTTCATTGGCCTGATGTGAAGCGCCATCTCCACCTACTGTTAAACCACAGTGAGTAATCCCAAGCTTAACATTAGCCTTAGGATAAGCAATGCTATTTCTCAATTGATCACCAGCTCTACAAGTAGCAAAAACACCGAAAGTAGACGCAAAAGGGATCTTTCCTTCCAGCGATAGTCCTGCAGCAACTGACAACATATTTTGTTCTTGAACACCACAATTGAAGAATCTATCTGGATATTCTTTTTCAAAAGAGAGGGTACGCGTCGCTTTGCCCACGTCCGCATCTAATACAACCATTTCAGGCAGCTCTTCTGCTAGCTCTAATAATGCATCAACGTATCCTTGTCTTGTTTCTTTATAATTCATCGTATTGATATCTAAAGTTGTGAAGTGGAATTAGGCAGTAAATGTATCAAGCTCCGCAAGTGCTTTTGAAGCGTCCTCTTCATTCGGGACACCTCCATGCCAACCTACAGCATTTTCCATAAATGAGACTCCTTTTCCCTTAGTCGTATTCGCTATGATCATTACAGGCTTATCAGAACTCTGGGCATCCGCAATCGTTTCAATTATCTCCGAAATATTATGTCCGTCAATTTCGTATGTCTTCCACCCAAATCCTTCAAATTTTGCATCCAATGGGTTTAATGGCATAATATCTTCTGAGTTACCATCCGTTTGCAGATAGTTTCGATCCACAAATGCGATAACATTATTCAACTTATATTTATTCGCGAACATTGCTGCTTCCCAGATCTGTCCTTCCTGCATCTCGCCATCACCGCAAACAATATAGTATTTCTGACTACTTCCAGAAGTCTTTCCTGCTAGCGCCATTCCCATAGCAGTAGAAAATCCAGTACCTAATGCTCCAGTAGTAGCTTCTACTCCAGGTGTTTTTGGTTGGTACGGATGTCCTTGTAAATGTGAACCCGGCTTTCTGAATGTTTCCAGATCTTCCTTAGGAAAATAACCACAATCTGCTAGCACAGCGTAAAGAACAGGTGTACAATGTCCTTTAGATAGAACAAATCGATCCCTTTCCGACCATGCCGGATTTTTGGGATCATGCTTCATAATATGATAGTATAATGATACAAGCAATTCAGTCGCGCCAAGACTACCACCAATGTGACCCGACTGCGCGGTGAATACCATCTTAATAATTTCCTTACGGATTTCGTTACACTTCTTCTTGAGAGAAGAAAGTTGTGAATCATCTAATATTTTCATTGTTTGTAAATCCATTGCTTAATTCCTTTGAAATTCTTCTATTGAGGTCCATTTTCCTGAATCACTAGACGCAGACACTGCATCTAATACCAACTGACACTTTACGCCATCATAAAAATCTGGAGATGAAGGGGTATTCGCTGCAATTGAGTTGATCAGCTCCGAAATCTGATGAATAAATGTATGTTCCCAGCCTATAATATGACCAGGAGGCCACCATTTTCCAACGTAGGGATGCGTGGATTCGGTAACCATGATATTCGTAAATCCTTGGCTTTCTGCTGGTGTATCCCCGTTAAAATATTCTAACTCATTTAATCTTTCGAGATTAAATTTTACAGATCCCTTACTACCGAACACCTCAAACTGCATATAATTTTTACGTCCCGTCGCCATGCGAGTAACACCGAAGTTGCCCATAGCTCCATTTTGAAAACGTGCCATGAATGATGTTGCATCATCCGCAGTTACCGTTCCGGTTTTGTCTGATCCCTGAATTGGCCTCTCTTTTACAAAAACACGTTGATCGCCCACCACAGCTTCAAACTCTCCTACCAAGAATCTAGCGAGATCAACAATATGAGCATTCATGTCACCATGTGCACCAGAACCCGAGGTTTCGGCATTATGTCTCCAGACCATAGGAAACAATGGATCTACTAACCAATCTTGGTAATAAATCGCATTAAAATGGCGAACCTCACCAATTTTTCCTGAATCTATGAACTGCTTCGCCAAGGCGATAGCTGGAACAAACCGGTAATTGAAAATGACCATGTTCCGTACACCACTTTCTTGAACAGCGTTATACATTTGAATGGCCTCTTCAGCATTTCTAGCCAGTGGTTTTTCACAAAGCACATGCTTACCTGCTTTTGCTGCTGCAATAGCGATAGGAGCATGTGTATCATTTGCTGTACAAATATCAATCAGGTCGATATCCTCGTTACCAATTAGAGTATGATAATCAGTAACCACATTTTCCCAACCAAACTTGTTAGATAAAACCTCTGCGTTAGCCTTATTTCGTCCACAAGCGGTATGCAGTATTGGATTTGAAGGTAAATCGAAGAACTTACTGATTTTGGAAAAAGCGTTACTGTGCGCCTTTCCCATAAACTGAGTTCCTACTATACCAACATTAAGATTCTTATTTGACATCTATTGACTATTTCAATCCCAATAATTTTCTATTCAACGCTTGATTGGTCTCACTTTTTGCAAAGTCATCAAATGCTTTGTGCGTTGTCTCTATGATATGGTTGGCAATGAAGGGAGCTGCTTCCCTTGCTCCTTGCTCTGGACTTTTAATTGAACATTCCCATTCCAATATAGCCCACCCTTCGTAACCTAGCTCTGTTAGCAGCGTAAAGATTCTCTTGAAGTCGACTTGGCCATCTCCCAACGATCTAAATCTTCCTGCTCTATCTTTCCAGTCAGCATAGCTACCGTATACTCCACCTAGCCCCGATGGTCTAAACTCTGCATCTTTAACATGAAAAGCCTTAATTCTGTCCGCGAATAGCTCAATGAAATGGCAGTAATCCGCTTGCTGCAATAAGAAGTGGCTGGGGTCATACGTAATGCAAGCTGCCCTATGACCATCTACCATCTCCAAAAATCGCTGGTATGTAGCTCCATCAAACAGGTCAGAACCTGGATGAAGTTCGAATCCAATGGTAATGTCTTTTTCAGATGCATAATCCAGAATTGGTAACCATCTTGTTACCAACTCATTAAATGCTTCATAAATCAAGCCATCTGAACGCTGTGGCCATGGATATAGAAATGGCCAAGCCAAGCTTCCTGATAACACCGAGACATTAGTGGTTCCCAATCGGCTAGAAGCATCTATGGTTTTCTTAAGTTGGTTGGCGGCCCATTCGGTGCGCTGTGCATCATTTAACCCAATCGGGTAAAATGGTTGAAATAATGTCTCATAAGCCGGGTGCATCGCTAGGCATTGACCTTGTAGATAGGAGGCCAATTCAATTACCTCTAAACCTTGTGCGCTAAGAGTACCTTTTAGCTCATCACAGTACGTTTGTGAGCTACTCGCTTTATCTAAATCGATAACTCTAGAATCCCAAGTAGGTAGTTGTGCCCCTTTAAATCCTAGGCTAGATGCCCATTTAGAAATATTTTCTAAGTTGTCATATGGTGCATGATCATCTAGGAACTGCGCTAGGAATATGCCCGGTCCTTTAATTCCGTTGCTCATTTGAGTGTTGGTTTAAAAGCCATCCCTACTAATCTCAGGACCAGAACTTCCCACGAGAAAATCTAAATCAGCCCCTTGATGGGCTTGATTGACATGATGTTGATAAATACTGACATATCCTCTTTTTTGAATCTTCTCAGTATTTTCCCACTCTTCTTTTCTACGCTGTATTTCTTCGTCGTCGACTAGTAGCGATAACTTTCGTTGGTTTACGTTTAATTCTATTTGGTCACCATCTCTTACAACAGCCAGAGTACCTCCAACTGCTGCCTC
>CAYMST010000025.1:27060-27711 GCA_964393115.1 uncultured Roseivirgaceae bacterium
GTTCCATAAGCAGTACCACTCATACGACCATCGGAAATTCTGATCATATCCTTTACTCCTTTTTCAAGTAGCTTCTTAGGCAATGATGTATTGCCTACCTCCGGCATACCCGGATATCCTTTAGGACCAACATTTTTTAGGACGATAATCGAATCCTCATTGATATCTAGGTCCTCATCATCTATTCTAGCATGTAGATCTTCAATATTATTGAAAACCACAGCTTTACCAACATGATTCATTAACCTAGGCTCTTTAGCAGCCGAAGGTTTTATCACAGCTCCATTAAGAGCAAGGTTACCTTTTAGAACCGCAATTCCTGCTTTTTCCTTAAGCGGCTTGTCAATTGGCGCTATAACCTCAGAGTTATA
This sequence comes from uncultured Roseivirgaceae bacterium, assembly GCA_964393115.1. Classification (GTDB taxonomy): domain Bacteria; phylum Bacteroidota; class Bacteroidia; order Cytophagales; family Cyclobacteriaceae; genus CAYMST01. Next base: position 27,432 of record CAYMST010000025.1, read on the forward strand.
GCAAATTGGAGTGCCTATATTTTCTCTATGTGACTTACCAGTAGCGGTAATCAAATCCAAATTAATATGATCTCTTAACTCGTGCAATACGACCGGAAGTCCTCCAGCGTAAAAGAAGTCCTCCATCAAATACTCACCTGAAGGCATCAAGTTTACGAGTAAAGGAATATGGCTTCCATACTTATCAAAGTCATCTAGTGTTAGATCAATGCCCAACCTTCCCGCTAGAGCCAGAAGATGCAGGATAATATTCGTTGATCCTCCTACCGCAGCGTTAACC
>CAYMST010000026.1:0-27236 GCA_964393115.1 uncultured Roseivirgaceae bacterium
GTACCAAAGGTTGAAGAGAAAAAGGAAATACCAGCTCCTCCTGTCGAACAGAAAAAAGAGGAGGTTCAGAAGCCGGTTCAGCCTGCGCCTGAAGTTGAAGCGAAAAAGCCTGTAGAAAGTGAGCCTAAAAAAGAGGAAGCAAAACCTTCAACTCCTACCAAACAGGAAGCTCCTACTCCGAAAGTAGAAAAGGAAGAGCCTTCTAAACCGGTTGTCAAGCAGCCTCAGCCTGAAGCTAAAAAAGAAGAGCCAAAACCCAAACCACCTGTTGCCAAACCGCAAACTCCAGCTCCTAAAGTTGAAAAACCTGCGGAAGAAAAGGTGATTGAGGCCAAAGCTGATTCTTTAAAGGGATTGACTGTACTTGGTAAAATTGAATTACCGGTAACTAAACCTAAAAAAGACCAAAAGCCAGTAGCGTCTTCGGACGTTGGTAAAGACAAGAAAAAGAAAAGACCACGTAAGAGAATTGCGTCAGGTCCAGATAAACAAGGCCAGCAAAACCAAGGCCAAGGCGGTCAAAACAAAGGACCAGGAGGTGGCCATAACAGAGGGCCAGGTGGCCAAAATAGAGGACCTGGTGGAGGTCAAGGAAGAAATGATCGAAACCGCGGTCGAGGACGCGGTAACTTTGATAAGTCTAAGAACAAAAAAGAAGAGCTTACTGATAAGCAGATCCAAGAGCAAATTAAGGCGACGCTTGCGAAATTGAGCGGCGGAGGCCAAAAAGGAGGTCAAGGAAATCGTGCTAAGTATAAAAAAGAGAAGCGATCAGCACATGCTGAAGCGCAAGAAGAGCAGTTCCTAAGAGACCAGGAGTCGGCAAAAACGCTAAAAGTTACGGAGTTTATTTCCGCTAATGATTTAGCGAGCTTAATGGATGTCAGTGTAAATGACATTATTAGTAAGTGCATGGAGTTGGGAATGTTTGTTTCCATCAACCAGCGATTAGACGCAGAAACGATCACCGTAATTACTGATGAGTTTGGTTATGATGTAGACTTCTCTTCTGCCGAGGACGAGGTCGAAGTAGTGATCGAAGAAGATACGGAAGAGCAACTTGAGGATAGAGCACCGATTGTTACGATCATGGGTCACGTAGACCACGGTAAGACCTCATTGCTTGACTATATCCGAGAGGCTAATGTTACCGCTTCAGAGGCAGGAGGTATCACACAGCACATTGGTGCCTACAGTGTGAATACAAACTCTGGCAAGCGCGTATCATTCCTAGATACTCCTGGTCACGAAGCTTTTACAGCGATGAGAGCCAGGGGAGCGAAACTAACCGACGTAGCGATTATTGTAGTTGCTGCTGATGATGCTGTGATGCCTCAGACGAAAGAGGCGATTAATCACGCCCAGCTAGCGGAGGTGCCTATCGTAATTGCGCTTAATAAAGTTGATAAGCCTGGCGCTAATCCAGATAAGGTAAGAGAGGAATTGGCGAATATCAATATTCTTGTTGAAGACTGGGGTGGTAAGTTCCAGTGTCAAGAAGTTTCGGCAAAGACGGGGCAAGGAATTGATGACCTTCTCGAAAAGGTATTACTCGAAGCAGAACTATTGGAGCTGAAAGCTAATCCAGATAAAAAAGCTAATGGTTCTGTAATTGAAGCAGAGTTAGACAAAGGACGTGGATATGTCACTACGATTATGGTTCAAGAGGGAACACTTTCTGTAGGAGACATAATGCTTGCTGGTTCTTACTATGGTAGAGTAAAGGCTATGTTTGATCACCGTGGTAAGAAGTTGAAAACTGCTGGTCCAGCTACTCCTGTTCAGGTGCTAGGGCTTGACGGAGCACCACAGGCTGGTGATAAGTTCAATATCATGGATTCGGATAAGGAAGCCAGAGAGATTGCCAATAAACGTGAGCAAATACTTCGAGAGCAAAATATCCGAACTAAGAAACATATTACACTGGATGAGATCGGTCGTCGTCTGGCAATCGGAAGCTTTAAAGAGCTTAATGTTATTGTCAAAGGTGATGTGGATGGTTCGATTGAAGCACTTTCGGATTCATTACTGAAACTATCTACCGATGAGGTAGCGGTTAATATCATTCATAAGGCAGTAGGTCAGATATCAGAGTCCGATGTACTTCTTGCGTCTGCATCAGATGCTATAATCGTTGGTTTCCAAGTACGTCCTTCTGCTCAAGCTAGAAGAACAGCTGAGAATGAGGAAATCGAAATAAGGCTGTACTCTGTGATCTACGACGCTATTAATGAGATTAAGGATGCTATGGAAGGACTGCTTGCTCCAACAATGGAGGAAGTGATTACTGGAAATATTGCTGTTCGCGAAACATTCAAAATCTCGAAAGTAGGTACTGTCGCAGGGTGTTATGTGACTGATGGATTCGTCAAACGAACAAATGAGGTAAGACTGATTAGAGACGGAATCGTAGTGTATACCGGTGAGATAAATCAACTGAAGCGCTTCAAAGAAGATGTTCAAGAAGTCAAAAATGGCTATGAATGTGGTTTGAGTATCAAAAACTTCAACGATATAAAAGTTGGTGATGTTATTGAAGGGTTCGAACAACAAGAAATTAAACGAACACTTTAAGCTTAGCCTTTAAGAAATAGTCAAAGGAGTGAAGATTCGTCATCACTCCTTTTTTTATGATCCATTGTTGAAAAGGAACCTGTTGTCATTCGTTTGACATCACTTCTTATTCTGCTATTCCCGCCTCTATGGAAATAATACTCTGTCATTTTGCTGACTAGCCGATGACGGTCTATTTCCGTTTTATATATAACTTCATTGACGTTTAATCAGATTAGTCGGCGAATGTTACGATGTTTTAACTCTACAACCTTTGAGTCGAACGGAAATGCTCCAACTAAATTTATATTTGGAATAGGTTTGTGCGGCGGTTATTGAATGGATAATATTACATGGAGCCCGTGCGATAATTCACAAAAGAGTTGGTTTGAATGATGTATTGCTGGATTTTGCATCAACTCTTAAATAGACTTTATTAAACATATTAAAGGAAAGTTGGTTTGGAATACACAAGATCTGGTTTCAAGCCATTTATAATACAAACCATATAAATCAAAAGAAATAAATCATGAAAGCGATTTGGAACGGGCAAGTAATAGCAGAAAGCGATGATACAGTAGTTGTGGAAGGAAACCACTATTTTCCTCCTAAAGACGTAAAAGAGGAATTCTTTAAAAGTAGTGATACACAATCGGTGTGCCACTGGAAGGGCACTGCTTCATACTATAATGTTGAAGTAGACGGCAAAGTAAATCAAGATGCCGCTTGGTATTATCCTGAAACCAGTGAGCTGGCAAAGAACATCAAAGGTTTTGTGGCCTTTTGGAAAGGTGTTAAAATAGAAAACTAAAAAAGTTTTTTGAGATAATGCTTCTAGCAAGCATTATCTCAAATCTCAGTTAATCAAGGTATTTTAAGAACGTTTAAGATACCCATTTAACTTTATTCTTAATATCTCCCCTTTTGCCTTGAGGCCAAGTTTGATTAATATCAAACTTGGGGATTCCAAGATATAAAAAACCAAGAAGCAAGTCTTTTTCACTTAGTCCAAAGAATTCATTGGCTTTTTTCTGATAGGTAATTCCTCCTGACCCCCAATAGCAACCAATGCCATATGAATAGGCGGTTAGGTACATGTTTTGGACTGCACAAGCAACCGCTTCTACCTCTTCAATTTCCGGAATCTTCTCTCGCTCATCTCTTTTCATCCCAATTGAGATAATATGTGAAGCCAGTAAGGGCTTTTTAAGCAGCTTTTCAAATTTTTTTTCGTCAAAACTTTCTGATTGTTGACTTAATTCCTTGTAAAGGTTCGACTGAAACTCAGCCAGCTGGTGAAGGCCTTTCCCTTTGAAAACAACAAACCTCCAAGGTTCAGTCAACCCATGATTAGGCGCCCAATTAGCGTTTTCAAGGATATTTTCAATTATACTGTCCTCTATGACTTCACCAGAATATTGAGCAGGATAAATGGATCTTCTATTTCTTATGATGTGATTGATCTGTTCGACGGGGTTCATAGAATTACTTTTTTCCAAAACTATTCATGAACTTTGCAATCTCTATTTTGTTTGAATAAAAAAGCTTACAAATGTCAGAACAGAAATTAGTATTCAATTTATATACTGAATCGAATCCCAACCCTAATTCGCTAAAATTTGTAGCGGATAAAATGCTTATTCCTGAGGGGATTAGCGCAGATTTTGCGGATGCTGAAAGTGCTTCCAATGCAGAATTAGCGAAAGAACTCTTTGTCTATCCTTTCGTAAAGCGGGTTTTTTACATGAATAACTTTGTGACTGTTACGAAATCTGACGACGTGGAGTGGACGGAAATTCGAGAACAGATTAAAAATCATATCAAGGATTATTTGGAAAGTGGTCGAATGATCATGGACTTGAGTTCTTACGAAGAAGAACAACAGGCTAACTCTGAGATTGAAGCCAAAATTATCGGTTTACTGGATGAGTATATCAAACCTGCGGTAGAGCAAGATGGTGGAGCAATAACGTTCGAATCATTTCAAGAAGGTACCGTAAAGGTAAACTTGCAAGGGTCTTGTAGTGGTTGTCCATCATCAACAGTAACACTAAAGGCAGGTATCGAAAACTTACTCAAGAGTATGCTCCCTGAGGTGAAACAGGTAGAAGCGGTAGGTGTTTAATTCGTTATGCCGAATCGAGAATTGGACGAAAAATTTATGTTCTCGGTTTGATAATTTGTACATAGAGTGAACTGATTCAAGCCTTTCAGTTCACTTAGTTGAAAAGGAGTAGAATAATGTATGATTTGTCAAGGGAATGGATGAAATCATACATAAAAGCTAAAACTTACTGACTTCTCGTCGTTAAGTTTTGAGGTCATTTAGCTAAAGTATATGTTATCCCAGTGGAAAGCGTATACCACATATGTCTGCCTTTTACAGTAAAGCTATTCCTTCCTTCTAGATAATTATTATCTATATTGAATCGGTTAAGACCATAGTTAAGAGATGCTAGAATATTTAATCTTACGCGTTTATTGATTTTTGTTTGTAACCCTCCAAATGCATTAAAGCTTACATCAAATTTTCTGATATCAGAAGTGAAATTAAATGTTGCACCATTAAAATCGTCTGTTTTTACAAGTTTGTTTTTTGCTTTTGTTAATATCGAAGGAGTCAATCCAATTTTAAATACAGGTATCGTGTTACCTTTAAAATTGGTCATAAGTCTTACAGGAACTCCGATATAATTGAAGTAAAATAAGTTTTTATTCTTGTCGAGAAGCATAAATTGGTCACCACTACCATCTCCAAACTTTATCAAACTCTGGGTACCCCTTTGACTATAGTTAAAGCCGTATTCTAGATCAAATAAATTGTTGATTCTTTTGGCTAATGTTACTTCTAGATTTAAACGATTTGTTGGTTCGCAATTGCAGTAAAAAAAATCAGAATTAACGGTGGCTCTGTTAATACCTACATCAACAGAAATTTTAGATTGTCCAAAACTTGTGTAAACAAGGGATGTTAGGAAAATGATAATTGATATTCTCATTCTTGTTTATTTCGCGTTCACAGCATTGAATCGTCTATTTATCTCGCTCAATTAAGTAAAGAAAGAAAGATCTCAAAGCTTCTTTATTTTTATCAGGGAAAGGTAAGGCACTTAACGTTTTTAAGCCTAGCTCGAAATATTCGTTCATCTTGTTTTCTGCCAAGGGTCGGATACCCAGATTATCATAAATAGCTCTTACTGCCTTTACTTTTTCTTCGGGCTCAAACACTTTTCTATCGATCCAATTCGTCAGTTCTGAATCTCCTTGTGCCTCGGCAAGTTCGAGTGCTTTAATTAGCAAATAAGTCTTTTTATTAGAAATAATATCACCCCCTACTTGCTTGCCGAACTTATCAGCATCGCCGTAGACATCTAACAAGTCATCCTTAAGCTGAAACCCGATACCAATATTTGTGGCTGCTTCGTAGAGTTGCTGACAGGCATTAGCATCTGCATCCGCAAGTAACCCCCCAAACTCAAGTGAAAACCCCAGTAACACAGCAGTCTTAAGTCGAATCATATTGATATATTCTTGCTCGGTTACATGCTTGGCTGTTTCAAAGTTCATATCCCATTGCTGTCCTTCACAAACGTCTAAAGCGGTTTTATTGAACCGTTGGATCAAATGTTTTAGGTCTTTTACTGGAGACTGAGCCAAAATATTGTAGGCCTCGATGAGCATGGCATCACCGGAAAGTATGGCAATTGGAGTATTCCACTTTTCATGTACTGTGGCTTTACCTCTTCGAAGGGGGGCCTTATCCATAATATCGTCATGGATAAGCGTGAAATTATGAAATACTTCCACAGTCAAGGCAACATCTAAAATGTCCTCGATGTTCTTGCCACCACACAACTGATATGACAAAACCGTGAGTAGCGGTCTTGCTCTTTTGCCTCCAAGATTTAAAATATACTCAATTGGCGCATACAGTTCCTTTGGTTCTTTAGTGAATTGCAGCTTAGCAACAGCTGCATTCAGACCAACGACATATCCTTGTAATTCATCCCTTTTGGTTGACGGCATATTCTGGAAATAATTATTTTCACAAAGAAAATCGATTGAGAGAGAAATTGTACTAGATTAGATGACAAATCCAATGGTATCTAGCACAGAGTTTGCCTCAATGTCGATTCCAGATAAAGCTTGGCAGCTTTATAAACATGGAACTTTCATTATTGGCATCCGGTATTACCGGTACAAAATTAATCTCTATTTGTATGGAAGTGAATATTTGGAGGTATTCTACAACCATAAACATGACTTCGTGGAGAAGATCGAAGTATTAGATACTTCACACACAAGAATGAAATTTTACGAAGACCAGATTAAACTATCAGTTTAGTCAAGCTTCCTCTTAGCTTAGTTATGTTTACGTGGATACCTGCAATTTGATTCTAAAATAATGTTTAGAATGAAAAATTTTATTGCTTGTCTCACCATTATTTTTTCTCTGAGTGCCAGTGCACAATCTATTTGGTTTGATCGAGATTATTATCACCGCATCGACAGACTAGACCAATTTAGTTCAGTTGGTACTTTCAGCACTGTGAAACCCATGTCACGACAACTGGTGAGAGAAATGTCAAGAGGGAAAGACGAATTTTTATATCGTGATAATAGCCCATTTTCCGATAGCAATAGATCGGATAAACCATTGTTAAAGTGGTTCTATAAGAACAAGACTGACTTATTAAGCGGTCGAAACGATAACTATGAGATATCTGTGCGCCCAATATTGTATTTTTCATATGGACGAGAAAGCATAGATAACCAGAATTTAACGTTGTCCAGAAACACAAGAGGAGTAAGGGTATTTGGGAGTATTGACAATAAGATTACTTTTTCTTCTCGATTTACTGAAAACCAAGTTCGTTTTCCAGGCTATATGTCAGAATTTAATGGAGGCCGTTATGTAATCCCTAACCTAGGGTTCTGGAAACGCTTCGGCACAGACGGTATAGATTACTTTCAGGCTGCAGGTCATTTCGCTTTTAAACTAACGAAGAGTGTTACAGCTGAATTTGGGCAGGATAATCACTTTTATGGTAATGGCATTCGGTCGCTGGTTCTGAGTGACTTTGGTAACTCTTTTCCTTACCTGAAGCTCACCACCAATGTTGGTAAGGTTAAATACACCAATTTGTTTGCTCAACTGACGGCCACTACCTTCGGCGACGGATTAGGAACCTTCGGAAATACCAGGTTTCCAACTAAATATATGGCCCTACATCATCTATCTGTTAATATTGGCTCAAAATTGAATATAGGGTTATTCGAGTCCATCATTTATCATCGAGGAGATAGCTCTAGAAGTGACTTAGAGTTGGCTTATTTGAACCCACTGATTTTCTACCGAGCTGTAGAGCAAGACCAAGGCAGTCCGGATAATGCAGCCATTGGATTCGATTTTAAGTGGAAGCTGACAAAGAATATTCAGACATATGGTCAGTTATTTGTAGATGAGATGGTCTTAAGCCGTTTGTTTGATGGTCAGGGATGGTGGGGAAATAAAGTGGCCTATCAACTTGGAGCTAAATGGTTCGATTTCTTGAAAGTTCAGAATTTGGACATACAACTAGAGTATAATTTTGCTAGACCATATACCTATGCGCACGCCGATAACCTGACTAACTATACACATTATGATCAGTCACTTGCTCACCCGTTAGGTGCCAACTTCAATGAGTATTTAGCGGTGCTCCGATATAAATGGCGCGATAAATTAATGGTAACGGCTCAAGTCATGCTGGCCAACAAGGGACTTGATGATTCTGATAATAACTTTGGTGGTGATATTTTTAGGTCTTACGGTGATGTAGCTCCCAACAGAGAGATTGGCAATCACCAAGGACAAGGGGTTTCTACTAATATCGCCTTTGCGACAGTTCGAATGTCTTATATGCTAAGGCACAATTTGTTTGTTGATTTGACTTTGAATCAACGTCATTTTGGTGAGCAAACCAAATCAACATTTGCGAACCTAGGTTTACGCTTAAATCACCCGTTTTCATCCTTTATTTTCTAAGCTTCAGGTTTTCTTAAAATGAATACGCTTAATTTGCTGCTTTCATTGATGACCGTAAATGAATACATATTTTAGAATCCTGGGTTACGCCAGACCAATGGGGGTTAATATTCCTCTATTTGTCCTTTTTAGCTTCCTGAATGTAGTTTTTTCGTTAGTAAATTTTGCGATCTTAAAGCCTCTGCTTGACGTATTGTTTGGTCTAGACAATAGTGTCGATATTCCTGCTAAACTGCCAGCGTTTTATCTAAATGTGGACTACTTAATTGACGTATTCTACTTCTATTTTGGTGTTTTTGTTGAAGAGTTCGGGAAAGGAGGTGTTTTAGCCTATTTGTGCATTATTGTGGTTTCATCCTCTTTACTGGCTAATCTATTTAGATACCTCGCCGCAATCATTATAGCTATTATTCAGGCTCGCCTAGTTAGTAACTTACGAAATGCGGTATTTGAAAAAGTTACGGCCTTTCATGTTGGTTACTTTACCGAAAACAGAAAAGGGGACTTAATGACTAAAATAATTAGTGATGTTCAAAATATTCATGGTGGTATAATCAAGAGCGTTAAGACGTTTGTCAAGGAGCCAATATTGCTTATTGGATATATGAGTATATTATTTCATATCTCCACGAGACTTACCCTAATAGCTATTTTCATATTGCCACTATCAGGTTTCGTGATATCAACGATTGCCAAAAAGTTAAAACGTAGAGCAAACCTAACCATGAGATCTCTTGGAGAGATGACCAATATTTTGGACGAAACGATATCGGGTATTCGCATTATCAAAGGGTTCAATGCAAGCCGATACATCAAGGATAAGTTTAGAGAAGAGCAAAAGCAATTTGCTCATCAATCCTATAAATCTGCTGAGAAATTTGATCTAGCCGGTCCTATCTCAGAATTTTTGGGCGTTTCCGCGGTCATGGCCATTTTATATGTGGGAGGGAATATTGTTTTAGAAAATACTGGAGAGCTATCCCCTTCAGAGTTTATGACTTTTCTGGTCTTCTTTTCACAAGTGCTTAATCCAGCAAAAGCTATTTCAGGTAGCTTTAGTTCTATTCAGTCAGCGTTAGTTTCTGGTCAGAGAGTCTTTGACCTAATGGATGAGGAACCGTTGATAAAAAACAAACCAGACGCCCTTCATACATTTTCTTTTCAACATGAGCTTAAGCTATCGAATTTAGAGTTTGCTTATGAAAAGGAACAGATAATTAAGGGTATTTCACTTTCCATAAAAAAGGGTATGACGGTTGCTCTTGTTGGACCTTCGGGAGGAGGTAAATCGACTTTAGCGGATATGATACCAAGGTTTTATGACCCGCAGTCGGGGGCGATTTACCTAGATGACCATAATATTGCCGATCTCAACATAGAAAGCTATCGTTCGGTTTTCAGTATTGTAACCCAGGAATCAGTACTGTTCAACGATACCGTTTTTAATAATATCGCTTTTGGAAAGCTCCAGGCTTCTCTAGATGATGTCATTCAAGCGGCAAAAGTGGCGAATGCTCATGAGTTTATTAGTAAAATGGATGACGGGTACAATACAATGATCGGTGAACGAGGGGCCAAGCTTTCAGGAGGCCAGAGACAACGATTAAGCATCGCTCGAGCTGTTTTGAAAAACCCAGAAATACTTATACTTGATGAGGCTACTTCTGCTTTGGATTCGGAATCCGAGAGGCTAGTCCAGGACGCATTAAACAAACTGACAGAAAATAGGACTTCCATCGTCATTGCTCATCGACTGAGCACTATTCAAAATGCCGATTTAATCGTCGTTTTGAAAGATGGCATGATAGCAGAGTCGGGATCCCATCAGGAGTTACTAGAACTTGGCGGGCTCTATAAAAAGCTGACCGAAATGCAAAGCCTTTAACTAGACATACGCTTTACGTGCTTCACATAAATGTGACGTTAAATTATTAAGGTATCTAAGACTTAGTTTTTGAGCAATAAAAAACCCCTGTAAATTCAATGTTACAGGGGTTGTTTTTTTATGACTAGTTTTAAAAAGCCTCTTATACCATGGCTTCTTCGTTGCGCTTTACCATATTCACTATCTCCGACCAGAGTGTTTCATACGGGATTATTTCACTTTCCGTCATTGGATCCTCTGCCGTTTTTTCTTCCAGCTTGAGGGCATATTTTTTTCCTTTTTTCTCCATGTCTTGAGCACTGTAGGACTCGGTCATTACCCTTAGTAGTTTGAATAACAGCTTCTCCCGAGGGTTTTTACCCGGATCGTTGAGATACTCAAAGAAGTATAATTCAAGACCGCTCATAATTTCAGAGGCCACATCATATTTGCCCTTCTTAACCTGATCCAAGACTTCGAGTAGAAGTACCGAGGTAAATAAGATTTTATGTGATTTCTTAAACTCCTGACACTTCTGCTTTAATTTTTCAAAACGAAGTCCATCGGAGGCATTTTTATCCGGGGTGAGTAAGTTAGTATATCCCCTAAATAGTTTCCATTTTGCTTTAGACCCAGAAGATAACTTGTTGACAAAAGAATTTTCCTCTACCTCGTTAAGCACCTCATTGGCCAGGTCATATTTCTTTCCATGAAGACAAAGTAGGAAGTAATTCTCCATATGGGCAAACCAGTTTCTGGAGGTTTTCTCGATATATTTTTTACCCTCTTCTGCTGATTCAATGCCTTTGCTATACTCGTTACTTCTTAAGAAAGCGTATGTTCTGATGAAATGGTTAAACCGCACGTCAAACCGGTTGGTATTAACTTCTTTCTTTTTTATCTGTTGATCAGCATTATTAATTAGGTCTACAATAGCCTCAAACTCTCCTTTAAGTTCGAAGTAGAGAATTTTGAGTTTGTAGTAAAGTTCGAAGACATTAAAGGATTTACTCTTTTTCCAAATAGTCTCCAGTTCCTTGACAACCTCTCCCGTCGACTCAACATTATTTCTTCGAGAATGCAATGATTTGTTGAGTAGCATTCTTTGTACTGCATATCTGTCATTGGCTTCATCTTCCAGCTGGATGACCATTCGCAACTCTTTGAGCTCGTCGATGATACGAGATAAGTCCGTAGGCTTACAGTTATCAGAATAAATCCACCGAAGAATCTCAAGACAATCAGCAGTTATCTTATTGAATTCCCACACCCTACTGATAGCCAAAGCTTTGTTAATTTGCTTCTCTGCCATATCGAACTCTCCGTTTTTAAAAAGAATTCGCGCTTTGTGCACAAAGTCATGACACTCTTGTTCGTTTTCATGTGTCAGGTTGATTTTACTATCTCTAAAATCAACATAGTACAGGAGGTTATATAGCTTTTGTCTAAGTCGAGACTTGAGCATTCGGAAACGTTGGTCAGTGGGGTCGGTTCCGTACATTATATCCGCTGCCTCTTCGTCCGTGACAAATTCTTTGGTCAAAATACCATTGTAAAGCTGCTGCTCTTTACTTGGGTCTTCGATTTCTCCTGTTAGATCAATCATTGTGATGTTACCTCGTATTCTTGAGGTTACAATGTCTACCAGTTTATTAAGCTCCTTCATGTAGTTTTTTAATTGAATAATTCTTTTTCAAGGTGTTTATCAGATTTTCTTGGTGGTAATCGGAATTTACTTACACTCCTCTCAAAGAATTCAATCTCTATTTTTTAAAACGAGTCAAGAATTAAATTTTTCGTGAAAAATCATAGTAAAAAATAACCCTTAATTAATCTAGTCTTTTCCTATAATCTTAGTTTGATAAGAGTAAGTTCGTCGATATCTACGCCTAACTCGTCTATTTCCATCTTAACTAAGAAAACACAAAATCTTACTAAAATTTGCTTAAAGTTAAATGATTTAAAGAAAATCATTCAAATTTTTCGTCGAACGCCCGTGGAAAACCTGATAGAAATCGCAGGTAAGCACTACAAACCCTATTGTCGAAAAAAATTAACTTACAAAATTTCATTTTGTTCACACTTGTTTGATTAAATACTTTATCATTCTTTAAGCGATCTTGTGAAATATTTTGTCGATGTTCTATATACTTTGGTATTATTAAGGGTTACAAAGTCTTTATATATGTCGAATTCTATATAAATTTGAACTTATCAAGAAATTTTCTTTGGCATGAAGCGTTATAAACTGGGGTTCTACGCCATTATTATTGCATACTTCTCTACGTCAGTATATTTCGGTGTAAACATCAACGACATGTTTCGCCAATTTGGTATCGGTGATTTCCTCAAATTTCTGACCAACTGGGCCATCACGGGACTGATACTACTCTTTGTAGAAATGGCCATTGAAAATATTCACATTTTTTCACTTAATAGGAGTGTGTCTAAAAGCGAGCGTGAAGTGCTGAAGCTTAGAGCAGAGATTTATGAGCTTAGGAAAGAATTAACTGGCGAAAAAGAAGAAAGTGATACCTTTACTGACGAAAACCATTTAAACTATACTAGTTCGCCTAAGCAAGAAAATAATTAATGATTGAACTAATTAAAGAGCAGCTTAGTGAAGCCAAAGTAGTGCTTGACAAAATTTTAGCTGACGAACAAATCCAACAAAATATTCATTTAGCTGCACAACTATTTGTTAACTCCATTCAACGGGACGGCAAGATATTCTCTTGTGGCAATGGTGGTTCCAACTGTGATGCCATGCATTTTGCGGAGGAGTTGACGGGTAAGTTTCGTGAAGAACGAAAGGCCCTTCCGGCAATTGCAATATCCGATTCAAGTCATATCTCTTGTACCGCAAATGATTACGGGTTTGAACATATATTTTCAAGGTATGTTGAAGCTCTCGGAAACGAACGAGATAGTATATTGGCTATCAGTACAAGCGGTAATTCTCCAAATATTATTGAGGCGGCCAAAGTGGCCAAAGCAAAAGGGATGAAGATTGTTGCCTTGACGGGAAAAACCGGAGGTGCTTTAGCAGAGCTTGCTGATGTCGAGATAAGAGTCGCTCACCAAGGATACTCCGATCGCATTCAGGAGATACACATTAAAGTAATTCACATCATTATTCTTCTCATAGAAAAAAGTCTTTTCGACTAAGATGTTAGCTAAGACTTTTGGGAGTGCTGTCTATGGTGTTGACGCTTTCCTGATTACTATTGAGATTAATATTAACAAGGGTACTAAGTTCTTCATGGTTGGTCTCCCAGACTCGGCTGTTAAAGAAAGTGAGCAGCGTGTAGAGTCGGCCATTAAACATCTAGGGTATACTATGCCTAGACAAAAGGTAGTGATTAACTTGGCTCCTGCTGATGTTCGAAAAGAAGGCTCATCATATGATTTGCCAATAGCACTAGGGGTACTTAAAGCTTCCGGTCAGATTGTTGCAGAGGATTTGGATCAGTATGTAATCATGGGTGAACTATCCCTAGATGGGATTCTAAGACCTATAAAAGGTGCACTACCAATTGCGATTGAGGCCAGAAAAAACGGTTTGAAAGGGTTTATTCTCCCAAAAGAAAATGCCTCAGAGGCAGCAATTGTTGATAACCTGGATGTTATTCCTGTAAGCACACTTAGTGAAGCTATTGCATTTCTAGACGGAAGTAATGTCATCGAGCCATTGAAATATGATACGAGAGATCTGTTTTATGATGGCATAAACAATATTGAGTCTGATTTTGCTAATGTGCAGGGTCAAGAAAATATAAAAAGAGCCTTGGAGATAGCAGCCGCTGGTGGGCATAATGTTATTATGGTTGGGCCTCCCGGTGCGGGTAAGACGATGCTTGCCAAACGTTTGGCTTCAATTTTGCCGCCACTATCCCTTCATGAGGCTTTGGAAACCACCAAAATTCATTCGGTGGCCGGAAAGTTACCTGCAGATAGTTCGTTAGTAGCGACCCGACCTTTTAGAGCACCTCATCATACCATTTCAGATGTGGCTTTGGTTGGCGGTGGAGGTATACCACAACCAGGTGAAATATCTTTAGCGCATAACGGAGTACTATTCTTGGACGAACTGCCTGAGTTTAAGCGAACAGTTCTTGAGGTGATGAGACAGCCTTTAGAAGAGCGGAGGGTAACGATATCCCGAGCGCGGCTATCTATAGATTATCCAGCCAACTTTATGCTCATCGCTAGTATGAACCCATGTCCGTGTGGATTTTATAACCATCCCGATAAAGAATGTGTCTGTGGTCCCGGTACTGTCCAACGTTATTTGAATAAGGTGAGCGGTCCGTTGCTGGACAGAATAGATATACACGTGGAGGTGACACCGGTTTCTTTTGACCAAATGACTTCAGACCGGAAGTCTGAGAGTAGTCTTGATATACGCGAACGGGTAGAAAAGGCACGTGAAATGCAACAACAACGCTTTGAGAGCGGAGTAGGAGTACACAATAACGCTATGATGTCAAGCACACTGGTTAAGCAACACTGTGAAATCAATGACGCGGGTAAGGCCTTATTGAAGCGTGCTATGGAAAAACTTGGGCTCTCGGCGCGAGCATACGACAGAATCCTAAGGGTATCACGTACAATTGCCGACTTAGCTGGATCAGAAGAAATAAAGGTTGAATTTTTAGCCGAGGCAATTCAATATCGTAGTCTCGACAGAGAAGGCTGGGCAGGCTAAGCGTTTTGTTCCGAGCTTATCTTGATTTTTTCTTCGTTTTTTTCCTTAAATCCGTTTTTGTATCGCTTCTTGCGCTCTTTCCAGACCTTGTAATTGTCTTTATTACCCATTTTGAACTGAAAGGCCATGTGCTCGGATGGACTGACCCACTCGAGGTTTGTTGAATCATTATTTTTAGGGTTGTTATCCAGATGAATAATCATGGAATGCTCCTCAGGAAGAACATTAATGCAAAAGGCAGAAGCCACCTCTCTATGCGGGTATATCGTCTTTCGCACGCCATCATCCGCAATGAGATCTAGGAAATAACACTTGCACGCTTTATTCCAGCGTTGGCGCATTACTTTACCTTTGATCTTAATTTCCTTCTTAATACCAGAGTGGAATACCTTTCTATCCATACTCCTGATATTGCCTTTGTTTGAAACTTGATAATTTCTGAAACCCCGTATGGATTTCCACACCTCCTCGATTCGTTCAATCTTTTGTGCCGCCATGGTTGCCTTTTTTACCCAATGAAGCTGGTAGTAATGAATTTATATATATAGCTATTCTAAAGTGCTATTCAATTTACGGTGTAGAATGCTCCTAAACGTACGTTTTCGATAAAGTAGAGGGAATAGTAAATATTATCATTTTTTTTTCCGATAAAGAGTTTTCCCGGTGTGACAAGTAGCCTAATTTTAACTTCTTACAAGTCAAACATGAGCGAATCGTTGCATTTAGGATTGAATGTTTTAGAAGGAGAATTACTATTCCGTGTATGGTCTCCTGAAGCGGATGGTCTAACCCTTCATCTGTATGATACTGCACAATCAGTGAAACCAGTGAACTCTCAATCCTTTTCGAAAGAAGAAGATGGTATTTGGAGCTTATCGGTATCCACTGAATATATGGGAATGTTTTATACTTACCAAGCTTTGATTCACGGTCAAGATAAACTTGAAGTTCCTTGTCCCTATGCCAAGGCCGTAGGACTCAATGGTCACAAGGGTGCTATTATCGATATAAAGGAAACTGATCCAAAAGGCTGGTCACAAGATCAATGGTGTGCTACGAAACTAGAGGATGCCATTATTTATGAAGTACATGTGCGCGATTTTACCATCTCATCAACTTCAAGCCATCAAAACAAAGGGAAGTACCTTGGGTTTATTGAAGAAGAAACAAGTCATAATGGGTGTGAAACGGGAATAGACCATTTAACTGATTTGGGTGTGACCCATGTACAGCTTCTTCCAATTCAAGATTTTAAGACCGTCGATGAAGCCCATCCAGCATTAGCCTATAATTGGGGTTATGATCCTCAAAATTATAATGTGCCGGAGGGTTCTTATGCTACTGATCCTTTTGACCCAAAGTGTCGTATCAAGGAACTTAAGACGATGATTCAGTCGATACATACTAAAGGAATTGGTATTATCATGGATGTCGTATACACCCATACCTATGATACCGAAGACTCAACCTTTCAGCAGCTAACACCAGGTTACTTTTATAGATTTTGGGAAAATGGTCACTTTTCGAATGGTTCTGGTTGTGGAAATGAAATTGCCAGCGAGCGAGAAATGGTTAGACGCTACATCATCGATTCATTGACTTTTTGGATGACAGAATACCATATCGACGGTTTTAGGTTCGACCTCATGGCCATATTTGACTCTGATACGGTGAATCTTATTGCCAAAGAACTTAGAGCTATTAACCCTAATGTAATTCTCTACGGCGAGGGTTGGGTAGCTGACCAAACACCAATGCCCGCCGAGCAACGGGCTATAAAATACCATACCTATCAACTAGATGGTGTCGGAACATTTTGTGATGAATTTCGGGATGGGCTCAAAGGTCAAGGGTTTCCTAATTCGGGTAGTGGGTTTATCATGGGAGACGGAAGCTTTCATCATACGATAAAATTTGGAATAGTCGGAGCAACACATCACCCTGAAATTGATTGGAATAATATTAACTATACCAATTTCGCATGGACAGAAAGCCCTCTAAAGTGCATCAATTTCGTTTCATGTCACGACGGACATACCCTATACGACTGGCTGCAAGCCGCTAACAAAGGGAAATCGGAGAAGGATATTATGAGGATGCAAAAACTGGCACTGTCAATGGTTCTACTGTCCTACGGTGTGCCATTGATTCATGCAGGTTGTGAGTTCCTCAGGTCAAAACAAGGGCATCACAACTCCTATAACTTACCAGATGATATCAATGGGATTGATTGGAGCCTAAAGTCCGCCAACATAGACGTACATAATTTTGTAAAAGCCTTGGTCGAAATAAGGAGTTCTCATGACATATTTAGAATCAGCAGTAGAGAAAAGCTTCAAAAGCACTTAAAATTTGTACCGCATGACCATAGTAATTTAGTTGCATATCAGGTTTCTAATTTTCCTTCGAAAGATGGTACAACCAACGATCTTTTGGTGGTACACAATGGGAGCCCTTACAATCTTTCTATTCCGCTAGACGGTGAATGGAACCTCCTTCTCAGCGATAGTAAGTATAATAAGGCCCAGGAGATCAAAGTCAAGAAGTCATTAATGGCAAATCGAATTTCAACTACCGTATTAATGCGGATAGCATCAGCATGAATTATCAGTGGAAACATAAGGTAGCTCCATCAAAAAAGACGATTTCTGATTTGGCAGCGAGCATCAATGTAAGTTTTCCCTTGGCATCTATTTTGGCGAGAAGAGGCGTAAGCACATTTGAAGAGGCAAGATCGTTTTTTAGACCTTCAATGGAACATTTACATGACCCGTTCCAAATGAAGGATCTAGATAAGGCTGTAAATAGAATTACGGAAGCCGTCTTTAACCATGAAAAAATCTTGTTTTTTGGTGATTATGATGTCGACGGTACTACGTCAGTTTCTCTGATGTATAACTTCTTTACCGAGTACACATTTGATATTGATTTTTACATTCCTGATCGGTATCAAGAGGGTTATGGTATATCAGAGAAAGGCATCCGATGGGCTTCTGAAAATGGATTTAGCCTGATCGTATCACTCGACTGTGGTATTCGCGCCATTCATATGGCAGAGCTATGCCATGAATTGAATTTAGATCTTATTATCACAGACCACCACCTTCCGGGGGTTGAGCTCCCAGACGCGTTTGCCGTGGTAGACCCAAAAAGAAAAGACTGTAAATATCCTTATAAAGAGTTATCAGGCTGTGGTGTGGCCTTCAAAATACTGCATGCCTACTGTATGCAAAATGGAATTGATGAATCAGTACTTTTTCAGTATTTGGATTTATTGGCTGTTAGCATTGCAGCGGATATCGTACCTGTTACGGGTGAAAACAGGATATTGTCCTATTTTGGACTGAAGAAGCTTAATGAATCACCATCTCCAGGTCTCAAATCTCTGATTAGTATTTGCGGATACAAAAGTACAGTTGATGTTTCCTCTATTGTTTTTGGTATTGCGCCTAGGATTAATGCGATCGGGAGATTAGCACATGCCAAAACAGCCGTGGAGTTACTTACAGCGGATGACATCGAGACTATAGAAAGGCACACAGCCCTGCTAAACATCAAAAACAACGAACGTCGTGATCTTGATAGCTCTACTACCGATGAAGCAATAGAAATTATAGAAGGTAGTGAAGACTTGATGAATGCTAAAACCACTGTTTTATTCAACCCAGATTGGCATAAAGGCATTATAGGTATTGTTGCTTCTAGATGTATTGAGAGATACTATCGTCCGACTGTCATCTTAACTCAAAGTGGTGATAAGGCTACAGGGTCGGCAAGATCAATTGCGGGGTTCGATATACATGAAGCATTAGGTCAATGTTCTGAATATTTGGAACAATATGGTGGTCATAAGTATGCTGCGGGGTTAACCTTAGAGATAAGTAAAATTCGAGATTTTAAAGAATGCTTTGAGCGAGTTGCCCAGAAAACACTTACTGAAGAACTGCTTACGCCGTCGATTGATATAGAGGAACAAGTAGCCTTTGATCGGCTTACACCAAAGTTTCACAGTATTATTGAGCAGATGTCTCCTTTTGGGCCACAGAATATGCGACCGATACTATATTCAGAAAATCTATACTTAAGAACTCGACCTGTTATCTTAAAGGAAAAGCATCTCAAAATTGTTGCTTATCAACATGACAATACCAATTGCTTTCCATGTATTGGTTTTGGGCTTGGTCACCTGGCGAGTGAATTAGAGGTTGCGGAAAGTTTTAAAATGGTTTTTTGTTTGGAGATGAATGAGTACATGGGCAATAAATCCCTACAGCTGCACATTAAGGATATAAAATTCTCGTAATTTTGAAAACAAATTGATAGTAGGGTATGGTCTTGCGCGCGGATAATCTGATTAAAAAATATAGAGGACGTACGGTTGTAAACAATGTCTCCGTGGAAGTAAGTCAAGGAGAGATCGTTGGGTTGCTCGGACCAAATGGTGCTGGTAAGACAACTACTTTCTATATGATCGTAGGCTTGATAAAGCCTAATGAAGGGAATATTCACATCGATCAAGAGAACGTCACCAACCTGCCCATGTTTAAAAGAGCTAAAAAAGGTGTTGGCTACCTCGCTCAAGAGGCTTCTGTGTTTCGAAAGTTATCGGTGGAAGACAATGTAAAGGCAGTGTTAGAAATGACTTCGCTATCAAAAGCTGAACAAAAAGAAAAGACAGAGTATTTGCTTGAGGAGTTTTCGCTCACACACGTGCGAAAGAACTTAGGGATGGTCCTCTCAGGCGGTGAGCGTCGAAGAACGGAAATAGCACGCGCTCTGGCTGTGGATCCGAGCTTCGTACTGTTAGATGAGCCTTTTGCAGGTGTAGATCCTATCGCGGTGGAGGAAATACAAAGCATTGTGGCCAAGCTGAAAAACAGGAATATTGGTATTCTGATAACGGATCACAACGTTAATGAAACGCTTTCCATTACGGATCGTGCGTACCTGATGTTTGAAGGTAAGCTCTTAAAAACAGGTACCGCAGAGGAACTTGCGGCAGACCCTCAAGTACGGAAGGTTTATCTCGGTGAGCACTTCGAACTAAAAAGAAAATTCAATTAGGGACGTTCTTATTTTCAAATAAGACTCACCAATCATGAGTTTACCATTATTAAGGACTATTGACCTTTTTGAAATTGCACTTATCTTAAGCGTCAATCTGACATCGTGTATTTCAACGAGACATCAAGGTACCCCCAGCTATGGCTATAAACTAGATGACAGCACTCGCGTGGTCGCATATTTAGGAAAGGACTTCGAAGCCACTGAGGGGCTTGTGAATAAACTTCGAGAGTGCAATCAAAGGGTTGTAAGCTTGTATGATTACTCGGAAGACTTGTACGCCAAACTATTTGATATAGACTTCGGCTTTGAAACGTTGGATTCTGTCGATATGAACCGCTTAGGAGAGATTACGAATAGTCAATATCTCTTACTGGCGGATATTACAGATAAATCGGAGCAGGGTATTGGTATAACAACAATCTCAGCAAATCAATTATATGGAATCCATAAGATAATTACACAAAAGAGTCGGTTTGAACGACGTATTGCTGGATTTTATATCAGCTCTCAAATAGACTTTATATAAAAACGACCAATACATTTAATGAACCTCAAAGATGGCTCTATACCCGGTTTAGTCTTTATGACCTTCGAACTGGGGAGGAAGTGTATCAATTGGTATCTAAATTAGAAGCTACTGGTCACAAAGACGAAAGGCCTGATGGCGATGTTCAAATTTACCTCGGGATTAACGCTTTACTCATTGGCCAAAAGACAATTAAACGGGCTACTAAGGAAATCATGAAAAAGGTATTTTGTCGGTAGTACTATCGGTGGGGTTATGATTTTTGATTTTAGCGAGTTTAAGCGTCTAGTACTTTGTTCACAAAAACCCTTCACTAAAGCGAGGGTATTCAGAAGAAAATAAAAGGTATTCTTTACTTTAAGTTTTTTTGGGAAAACCGAAGGCATCATTTTTTTGAAAAAATGATGGTCTTTCAAATTATTTGGATTGATTTTCAGCACACAATAGAAGAGGAATTGAATTTTTTGCTAGTCTTGCGACTGAATCTTTTCTGAAAAAACACCTACCGCTAATTATGAAAATTTTAAACTCCATTCTGACATGGGTCATGAAAAAGCGAATCCATCAGATAGAGTTATTTCAAAAGTATCCACATGAAGTTCAAGAAGAGCTATTGAGCAAGCTTCTGGATCATGCAAAAGATACTGAGTATGGAAAAAGGTATGGCTTTCAAGGATTAAGTGATTACGAGCAGTTTCGAGCGCAGGTACCAATCGTTGGATATGAAGATATTTTCCCCCACATCGAAAGATTGATGAAAGGGGAGCAAAATATTCTATGGCCCTCCAAGATTTCATGGTTTGCCAAGTCGTCTGGGACAACCAATGCGCGAAGCAAGTTTATACCGGTGTCACAAGAGGCTCTTGAAGACTGTCACTTTAAATGCGGAAAGGATTTAGTATCTGTTTACGTTAATAACTATCCAGATACTAAGTTCTTTACTGGAAAAGGACTGACTATAGGCGGTTCTCATCAGATCAATCAATTTGACAAAAACTCAGATTCTTACTTCGGAGACGTATCTGCTGTTTTGCTTAAGAACCTTCCATTATGGGTGCAAATGGTACGTACGCCGAAGCTTGATATCGCCCTAATGGATGAGTGGGAAGCGAAGATTGAGAAAATGGCTGAGTTTACGCGCAACGAAAATGTAACGAACATTTCCGGTGTTCCCACTTGGACGATTGTATTGCTGGAACGTATACTGGAGTTAGAAGGAAAGCAAAATATGCTTGAGGTATGGCCTAATATCGAGGTGTTCATACATGGAGCGGTGGCGTTTACACCTTACCGAGAAGTCTTTAAGAAGCTATTTCCTTCAAGAGACATGCGATACATAGAGACTTATAATGCTTCGGAAGGATTTTTTGGTTTACAAGATCAGACTAACTCGGATGAGATGCTTCTCATGTTGGATTATGGTATCTTCTATGAGTTTATTCCTTTTGATCAAATCGACAAACAGGATCCTAAAGTACTGAATATAAGCGAAGTTGAGGTAGGGAAAAACTACGCTATGGTGATCACCACCAACGCTGGACTTTGGAGATATAAAATTGGTGATACGGTAAAGTTTACATCAGTAAAGCCATACAGAATTAAGATATCAGGTCGCACCAAGCACTTTATAAATGCCTTTGGTGAGGAACTAATTATTGAGAATGCCGAGGAGGCTATTACAAAGGCGAGCTCATTGACTCAAGCCACAATCGCTAACTTTACGGCCGGTCCTCGATACATTGTCGATGGTAAGAAGGGAGGGCACGAATGGCTTATTGAGTTTGGCCAACTGCCTAACGATAAAGAACGATTTGAGAAAATATTGGATGAGACTTTGCGTGAGATTAATTCTGATTACGACGCGAAGCGCTATAAAGACATCGCACTGGAAGCTCCAGTAGTACACTACTTGGAAGAGGGAAGTTTTACCAGGTGGATGAAAGGTAAGGGCAAATTGGGTGGGCAGAACAAGGTGCCTAGATTGTCAAACAATCGAGAATATCTGGATGATATTCTCAAAATGATAGCAGAATAGAAATGGAATACGGTTTTTTAGTCATTGGTTTAGTCGTAGGCATCGCTTTGGGT
Organism: uncultured Roseivirgaceae bacterium; assembly: GCA_964393115.1. GTDB lineage: Bacteria > Bacteroidota > Bacteroidia > Cytophagales > Cyclobacteriaceae > CAYMST01. Next base: position 22,835 of record CAYMST010000026.1, read on the forward strand.
TGGATGCTGGCAAAAATTTTGGTCAAAAAAGATGTCTCCCAAGAGGAAGAGCTAAAGTCTCTGCAGCAAGTGGTGGGACAAAAGGACTCTGATATCAAGGTTTTTGAGTCCAAAGTTCATGATGCAAAAAATGAAATTGATGCGCTAAATAAAAGGTTAGAAAAAGAATATAACAATGCCACCGAATTAGGGCAGCGCAATGCTGCCTTAGCCGCCAACTATAAAAACTTACAGGACCGTTTTGACGAGCAGAAAACGGAGGTCGAACAGCTGCAAAAGCGGTTCACTACAGAATTCGAAAACCTGGCGAACAAGATTTTTGAGGAGAAAAGCCGCAAGTTTACGGATCAGAATAAAGTGAATATCACAGAGGTATTAAAGCCCTTGGGTGAGAAAATAAAAGAGTTCGAGAAAAGGGTCGACGATACCAACAAGGAAAGTATCGCTAGAAATTCTGCACTCAAAGAGCAAATTTTGGGACTGAAAGAATTGAACCAACGCATCACCAAAGAAGCTGAAAATCTTACCAAGGCGCTTAAAGGCGATAGCAAGGCGCAAGGGAATTGGGGTGAATTCATTTTGGAGAGTATTCTGGAAAAATCTGGTTTAGTGAAAGATCGTGAATACTTTATCCAACAGTCCATTACTAATGAAGAGGGGAGACGTTTACAACCAGATGTGATCTTGAAACTTCCAGAGAACAAATCAATTATTATTGACTCGAAGGTATCTCTGGTGGCCTATGAACGTTTTGTGGCAGATGAGGATGTAGCTAGTCAAGAGGCCAACAGGAAAGCCCATTTGTTATCTATTAGACAACACATCAAAGGATTAAGTGAGAAGGAATATCAAAATTTGGAATTAGGTAAGGGCTTAGATTTCGTGCTAATGTTCATACCCATAGAGCCAGCATTTACACTGGCAGTGCAATCTGATCCTGAGCTGTTTTCCGATGCGTACACCAAAAATATTGTGATCGTAAGCCCAACGACTTTGATTGCTACTCTGCGAACGATTGCTAGTATATGGAAGCAAGAGTATCAAAATAGAAATGCTCTGGAAATTGCGAAGCAGGGAGGTGATCTATACGATAAGTTTGTTGGATTCATAGAGGACTACAAGAAAATCGGTGCTCAGCTTAATCAGGCGAGAAGTACTTATGAAGACGCAGGAAAGAAGCTGTATACGGGTAAAGGAAATATTATCCGTAGGACCGAACTCCTCAAGGATTTAGGTGCAAAGGCGAATAAGTCTATTGACTCAAAACTTCTGGAAAAAGCAAGAGAGTAACCAATCGAAGATTATTTTTGTGCCCTTTAATACTCAATTTTGAGGATTCTTGAGAAATCTGATATAGGAAATAGTAGGAATATGGAGTTGACAGCGGATAACAAATTGAGGAAGCTGGTCATCATTGGTGACCGTGTGTTGATTAAGCTGAGAAAGGAATCAGAAAAAACGAACAGTGGCATCTATTTACCACCAGGAGTTCAAGAGAAAGAAAAAGTTCAATACGGTTATATTGTAAAAGCAGGACCTGGCTATGCGATTCCTTCGAATATAGAAGAAGATGAATCCTGGAAGCCGGAGGAAGAAAAGATTAAATATATCCCGTTGCAGGTAAAAGAAGGAGATTTGGCTATATTTCTTCAGAAGGGTTCTATTGAGGTGAACTATAAAAATGAAAAATATTATATAGTACCCCAATCCTCGATATTAATGCTGGAGCGTGATGAGGACCTGTTCTAAGAGATTAGTGCATCATTTCTTACCAGGCTGAGTTTCTGAATAGAAGCATAAAAATAATTGTTTGTAGTTAAGTAGACAAATTCTAAGGAAACCGATAGCCAATAGTTACTTTATATGGCAGAGATTCGTAGTAGTAAACTAAAGTTTGAGAAGCTTCGTGATGGTTACTTTTGACCACAAGCTTTAAATTAGGTGTTCTAGTCGTTAAAACCTCTTAACCCATTAATTTATGAAGATTTTCGTATGGATCTTACAAATCGTTAGTGCCTTGATCTTGTTACAGACCTTATTTTTTAAGTTTTCGGCTGCGGAAGAGTCAGTCTACATATTTAGTACTATTGGTATGGAACCATGGGGTCGTATTGGAGTTGGCATTTCTGAATTGATAACGGGAATTTTACTACTTACTAAAAAATTCGCTTGGTTTGGTGCCCTAATGGCTGCAGGAATTATGGCAGGAGCCATATTCTTCCATATTACTATATTAGGTATTGAGGTGAAAGGTGATGGCGGTTACCTATTCGGCCTGGCTTGTTTTGTCTTCGTGGCTAGCTTCGGTATCCTCTGGATGAGAAAAGAAACAATTCCGTTCTTATCGAGATAATTTTCACATTGATAAAGGCCTTTTCGAGGAAGAGAAGAGTTTTCTCTTCCTCGAAATAACCACTTTTATGGTTAGAAACTTCTACTCGGATAAGTACAAGCGAAAATTTCCACTTATTAGCTTGGGTTCATTTTTAGAGTTGTAAAATGTCTTTTTGAACATACCATCGTACCAGTTATTGGAGTCAACTCCCTTATGGGGTGTTATGGTAATTTCCGCAGTTTCCGTGTGTTGCACCGCTGTCTCAGATGTCGGGTATGATTTCCACTCATCGTCTTTAGTGACAAATGAAAGTGTTACGCAATAGTCACAGATTTGATTTTTCGCATCGCGGAAAGTTGGTGATTCATACTTCATGAATCTTTCTAATCGATCAAACCCGTTTGTAGGAATTTGAGATATGTCCACAACATTACTTATAGTTATGATGAGAGCGGTGTCATTAGGTAAACTAGCTTTCTGATGAGGGATGAAATAGCCAGTGGAATGCTTAAACTCTTGAATAAAGGTGGAATCCGTATGCTCGATAGTTTCATATTCTGCACCGGACCATAACCAAAGGAAATCCTTGTCTTCAATCTGCTCGCTAGGAACAGATAAATTGAGAGATCTATTCTGGCGTGGGGAAGCTGATTCCTCATCCGGGTGGCAAGACGAAAATACAATAGCGGTAAATAGTAATAACAAATAGTACTTCATAATATTAAGATTTAGGAGCAAAGGTAACTGATTCTTAAAGCTTCCCCCAATTATTTGGATATCTTCAAAAAATACTAGTCACCACCTTGGCCCGAAGTATTTTCGTATTTCCAAGGCTGTCATACAAAGTCTTAGTGAATTTAATTTCATAAAATGCTTCTGATTGATCAGTCAAAAGCTGTTGAATATCGATATCTTGTATGCCATGTTTAGTAGTTTGGTCCAAGCTATTATCAGGAATTCCTGTCCAGGTCTTGTTTCCGTTTTCTATCCATGTACTGAAGCAAAATGGACAGTCCTCGTTTTCTGCAATCAAGAACTGAGGTTGATTATTTGCATTCAGATGTAAGGTTAAGTCCGACTCAAAAGACCCACCTTTTGCGAGGTCAGCAATTTGGTGAAAGCTTATACCAATTGTATTGTTTGAATCTCTAAAACCTATGACGCGCTGTTGATCTACTTTGAAAGTTGAATCGGTATGTTCCAATACCTTGAAGTTATTCAGCTTATACAACCAGTTTGCCTTTTGTTCGGTAGAATGAAATGAGTTTATCTCAGTTTTTTCCGTGTAGTACATGACTTCTTCTAGTGAAGAAAACGTCTGATCACCTTGATCGCAACTGACTAATGAAGCAATAGATATGAGACTGAGGATATAGCACTTCATGTTAACTTTTAGATTTTAAAGTACAAAAATAGCGAATTCAATCGGGCGGTAAGTTAGATAGCTCCGGCGTGTCTTGGAGTTTTATTCAATAAATATCTATAATGCTATGTCCTAAATCCAAGGTGTCACTCAAAATAAGTAGTATATCAGAAAATCAATGAAGAATGTTCAAATCAACTATAGTTTTAGCAGTTTAAAGCACGAAATGACCTAACATAGAACTCGATATTAAAGTTTGACGTTAAAGAACCATTGATTTAATACCTATGAGGGTTCGATTCTACCCAACAAATTAACGATTTGAGTGTTAGAGGACAGGTCGGTAGAATAATGAGGTATGATTTTAATAAAATCGAGTAATTTTATCTCGACAATTAGATATATGAGCATTATCAACTCTACAGCTGAAATCTTAGATCAGCTAAAAGTAGTGACGCAACAGATACAGGAGAATGATTTTGTGTTTCCTTCGGAGATCCTTAACGGCTCTACGCTAGGTCAACATGTGAGGCATACATTGGAGTTTTTCATCTGCCTGCAAGATTCTTATGAGCTTGGTGTGGTGAACTATGACAAGAGAAACAGGGATAAGAAGATTGAAAACAGCCCAATTGAAGCAACCACAACTATTGAAGCATTAAAGAAATTTCTAGTTGATACTCCCGCAAATAAAAAGTTAGTCT
>CAYMST010000027.1:0-27092 GCA_964393115.1 uncultured Roseivirgaceae bacterium
AAAATCATAGGGGATAAACTTCATAAAAAGGCATCTATTAAAATCTGGACCGTGGGCTGTAGCACTGGTGAGGAAACCTACACGCTGGCTATGCTCATTTATGAGGAGCTAGCGCGCCAAAAAAGCGACCTAGTCGTAAAGATATTTGCCAGCGATGTAGCCAATGAGTTTTTGAACATCGCTACCCAAGGTATATACCCTGAAAGTATAGAAGAAGATGTCACCAAAGACCGGTTAGATAAGTACTTTACAAAAAAGGGAAGCCACTATCAGGTCAATTATGAGATTCGTAAGATGATCATTTTCAATGCACACAATATCCTTACAGATCCGCCATTTAGCAAAATGGACCTTGTGATTTGCCGAAACCTATTGATTTATTTCAAACCAGAAGCTCAGCACAAAGCCATCGGCAACCTACATTATGCCTTGAAGTATAACGGCTTCCTCATGCTTGGACCTAGTGAGTCCGTGGGAGAACACAAAACCTATCTTGAGGAAATAAATCGACGAGAAAAAATTTATCGGAATATCCAAGAAAGTACAGTATATCCTATTCCTAGTAACTCAGGGATTGTCGTAAACACAACCTCAAAGCGTGTCAAACATCAAAACGAAAAAAAATCTGAAACGCGAGTCGCCGACACCATCAGCGAAGTCGTATGTGAGCAATACGGAGTAGTCAGTTTCCACATTGACGACCAGTACAACATTATCAACGCCTATGGAGAGGCCAGAAAGTACCTCAAGCAGCCTAAACGTGGCTTTTCTGCTAACTTGCTAAAAACACTACCGGAAAACTTATCACTGGCAACTGGCATTGCCCTCAACAAGGTAAAGCGTAAACATGATAAGGTAATGTATAAAGATGTGCATTACGCAAAAGACAGTGAAAATCACACAATACACCTTACCGTACAGAAAGCGTCTGCTTCTAAATCGAACCAAAAGGGTTTTTTGGTATTTTTATTTCCTTCATCACCAACTGAGCTCCCTGTTAAACCTTTTCATAGCTCCGCAAATAGTGAAAGTGATTTAAATCCAAACACACGCATTTCTGAGTTAGAAGAGGAACTTAAAGACACACGTGAGGATCTCCAAAACACCGTAGAGGAAGTAGAGACGAGCAATGAAGAACTCCAAGCCACAAATGAGGAATTGCTGGCGGCTAATGAGGAGCTACAAAGTACAAATGAAGAGCTGCAATCCGTAAATGAAGAATTGCAAACGGTGAATACAGAGCATCAAGAAAAGATTGATGATCTCTCCAAGCTGAATGATGATATCAGTAACCTGCTCAACAGTACTCAAATTGGTACGATATTCTTGGATCGCGAACAAATGATCCGTAAGTTGACACCGAGTATTACGCGCCTTTTTCATGTGCGAGAAGAAGATATTGGTCGTCCCATTAAGCATTTTAACAACACTTACGAGGCAAAAGTTAGCGACTTTGTAAAAACCATTCAACAGGTACAAAAGCATGGAAAGCCAGTTAGCCAAGAGCTAAAAACAGAAGAAGGAGACTGGTACCTGCTTCAAATCACACCTTTCGTCAGCTCAGCGGGTACAGTAGAGGGTACCGTACTTTGCTATACGAATGTAAATGCTATTAAAGAAGCGGAGACCAAAGTTCAACTAGAACGAAAGCGTTTTCAGTCTATTTTCGAACATAGCCCTTATGGTGTAGCCATGGCTGATCTCCAAGGAAGAATGGTCGAGGTAAATGCCGAGTTTTGCAAAATCATGGGCATCAGCCAGGCCATGATCGGCAATATCACCATTGCCGACGTGACGTATGGCGACATGTCTGAAACCGTGACGAGTATCAAAAAGCTCATCTCAGGCGAAATACAATCCTTCCAATTACAAAAAAGATATAAGCGACTTAACGATGGTGAGATCATCTGGGCAACCACCACCGGAATGCTGATTGATGACCCGCTAACCGGAGGGAAACTAATGGTTGGAATCGTAGAAGATGTTACCAACACCAGACTTACTCAGGAACAATTAGAACGCTCTAACTTCACCATACAAAATGCCAATGATGCCATCTCTTGGATAGACGAGGATGGACGAATCGTATATACGAATAATGCCTATCGCGATATTTTTGAGTATTCGGATAATGACTTAGCTTCTGTTCGTGTGATTGACATAGATAAATACATCAATACTCCTGAAAAATGGAAAGCACACTGGGAGGAATTGAAATCAGAAGGAAAATTAGTATTTGAATCTGAGATTAATACGAAATCTGGTAAATCAAAAAACATAGAGCTATCTATTAAGTACGTGAAGCTTGGCGAGACGGCCTATAGCATCGCCTTTATTCGAGATATCACCGAAAGGATGAAAGCTGAAATTGAAAGGAAAAAAGAGCAGGAACTCAGTCGCAAAAATGAAGAACTGGAGCGCTTCGTATACATTGCTTCTCATGATTTACAAGAACCCCTACAAACCATTCGCGGTCAACTGGAAATGCTCTCTACAGAACAACAAGACACCCTTACTGAAGACGGACACCGTTTTATTCACTATTCACTGAGTTCAGTAGATCGCATGAGTAATTTGATCAGAGGGCTACTGGATTACTCACGGTTAGGGCGTGAGCATACCATGGCGGAGGTTGACCCCGCAGGTATGGTAATTGATACGTTGAGTGACCTCCAGGACTTAATAGATCGCCATCACGCGGAAATTACCGTAGAGCAACTTCCTGATTCCTTAAAAGTATACCCTATAGAATTTCGTATGCTGCTACAAAACCTGATCGGTAACGCCATCAAATTCAAGCAAAAAAACGTTGATCCAAAAATAGTGATCTCCTCAAAACGTTTGGAACTATTTTGGGAAATCACCATTGCTGATAATGGCATTGGCATTGACCAGAAAAATCACAGAAAGATATTCGAAATCTTTAGGAGATTACACACGCAAAAGCAAATTAAAGGAACAGGAATTGGGCTTGCTCACTGTAAAAAAATTGTAGAACTCCATGGCGGCACTATCTGGGTGGAGAGCACCTTAGGACAAGGAAGCCGTTTTCTATTTACCCTCCCAGTTCATACAGAAACAGTACACTCAAATTCAACACATGAAAGTAAACTTGAACATTCTCTTAATTGATGATAGTGAAGCGGTAAACTTTGTTCACGCTAAATTATTCCGAAATCTCTGTGTTAGTGGCTCAATAGAAGTCAAAGAAAATGGTCAAGAGGCGATTGACTATCTAGAGAAGAGTATTGAACAAGGTTCTTTTCCTGATCTAATCTTTTTAGACATCAATATGCCCGTTATGGATGGCTGGCAATTCCTAGATTCATTCGAAATGAAATTTAAAAATGATCATAAAAAAGTGATTTTATTTATGGTGACTACATCTCAAAATCCGGACGACAAATCTCGTTCTACCCATTACGACAGTGTCACTGGGTTTATGATCAAACCCTTGAGAAAAAAGAATATTCTAGAGGTGCTTGATACTTACTTTACTTTTTCTGAACCATGAAACACAGTTTCGTAAGTATAGCTTTATAAACCTATGCTTATACTGCACTACAGACATGTGAACTCCATCTTAAAAAAATTAAAATTCCTCTTATGTGATCCCCATCACTGCATATCAATTTCCAGCGCTGTTTTTTTGAAGAAAAAAAGATGGTAAAGAACATGAGTAAAACAGATGCTATTATTAGAGTAATAGTAGCATTGGTCATCGCAGCACTTTGGTACTTTCAAGTAGTAAGCGGTGTATTATTAACGGTATTATTGGTGGTTGCAGGAATTTTCATGGTCACTGGAATGATCAATTTCTGTCCCTTATACAGTATTCTAAGGATTAAAACACGTTCTTCTAAGTCCTAGCAGGGACTAGCGAAATGTTCAATTCAACAAATTGAATTGAACATTTTTTGTCATTTCAAACTAACTCTCTCTTTTAGGTGTTGTATAATACCATTTAAACTATATCAGGGCGTATTAGTTTACGTTATGTTTTTTTCTTATTCAAGGCAAAAAACGCGGTCCTAGCAGCGCTAGGGCGCGGACGGCCAGTCGAGGCTTGTAACTAATAAGAAGGGAAAAACAGTAGCAAAGTACACGTCGTTATATAGTTTAAATGGTATAAGATCCATACACTTAATTTCTTCTCATGGAGAACATTTTGAAACCATGGCCGTGGTACGTTGTCGGTCCGATGATTGCCGTAAGCATGTTACTATTAACCTATTATGGTAAGTCACTGGGGATATCGAGCAACCTAAGGACACTGTGCACCATCGCAGGTGCTGGTAAGTTTTCTGATTTCTTTCGCTTTGATTGGAAGTCACAACGCTGGAATCTGGCATTCGTCGTTGGGGTTATCATAGGCTCTTGGATCGCTAGCCAATTCCTCTCATCTTCATCAGCGGTACCTATTTCGGAAACTACAAAAGCCGAACTCCTTCAACTCGGAATTTCTGACCCAGGTGTAAGCCTGGCACCTATTGAAATATTTAGTTGGAGCGGGCTTGCGTCCCCACGAGGGCTTGTCATGATGGTCATCGGGGGAATACTGATTGGCTTTGGCACGCGCTATGCTAATGGCTGTACTTCAGGCCATGCGATCAGCGGCCTGAGCAACCTCCAGCTACCCTCTTTGATTGCCGTGATTGGATTCTTTTTCGGAGGGCTTATGGCCACCTATTTTATCCTACCTTGGTTATTAAAACTGTAAAGCATGAAGTTCATCAAATTCATTTTCGCAGGCATATTTTTCGGCATCCTCCTCACGAAAGGGCAAGTAATCAGTTGGTTTCGTATATACGAGATGTTCAGATTTCAAGACTTTCATATGTACGGTGTCATTGGGTCTGCTGTGGTTCTCGGAGCCATTGGTTTAGCATGGATTAAAAAATCACGAACAAAGAATATCGAAGGCCAAACGATAAAAATCACCGAAAAAGATCCGGGAGTCTTTCGATACCTAATTGGAGGTACAATCTTTGGCATCGGTTGGGCTATGACAGGCGCATGCCCAGGCCCCTTATTCGCTCTGCTTGGCAGTGGGTTTATGGTTTTTGGTGTGGTGATTGTATCAGCTATGTTCGGAACATTTTTATACGGCATTCTAAGACATAAGCTACCGCATTAAACTTTATACGATTCCTTACCTCCTCATTATTCAAGCTGAGCTATACATATCGAACAGTGTTAACCAACTAGTTTTACCCCCCGTTAAGGCCTCAAGCAAACATGCTTCACTCACTAGAAGTTAAGAGATGAGGCCCCTTGGTCATATGGCCAATAGCTCCACCCTAATTATGAATACATAGGGATAAATTAGGTGTTTACCTTATTTCATTAATTCCCACTCCATTATTCCTTTGTTGTTATGAGATGGATAGAACCCTAAATGGATATAATCTTCAAACAACTAAATATAACGGGATGCACTTTGACATCAGAAAAACAGAATATGTAGGCTGGGGTGCGGTCAGCGTATTGACTCTGGTCATTATGATCACTTGGTTCTTGAGCTATCAGCGATCCGCAAAGCAAGTGGATTTATTGAAGTTCAGTTTAGCCTATACAACAAACGAGGAATTAGAACTTACGGCGTTAGCTCCACAAGTCAGAGACTTGATCACCGATTACCTCTTTGAAAATGGAGAAATGACCACCTTTTCTGTGGGTAGCGAGCATGAGTTTATGGGCTCATGGAGTCAGTTTACCCAACAAGAAATCAGCAAAAGCATCGACAAAGCTTATGTAGCACTACAACAAGAAAGGACATACCTGATTATAGTACAAGGCGTTTGTATCATCCTTTGTCTACTATCCTTAGGGGTATCGGGAAGATCCATAAAGCAACAACTGATTGGCAAAATAAGGAAAGACCGTTTGAGCATATCAGAAACACAACATCGGCTCATTAAATTCAAAGAAATATATGTGGCGGCTATTGAATCGAAAAAACTATTGGTAGACAAAGTAACCCTGCTTCAAGAGGAGCGTGCCGATCTACAAAAGCGGGTTAAAGATGCGGATGCCATGCAAGCAGAAATGAAGAACTTTGTGGATGTCCAGATCAAAACCAACGAACAACTCATGATCGCTGAATCAAAGTTGAAAAACTTACTGGAAAAGGAAAAGGAAGGTAAGGCCATCATGAACCAAACAATCGATAAGCTCAAGGAAACTCAGGGACAATTAGTACATAGCGAAAAGATGGCTTCTCTAGGTCAACTTACAGCCGGTATCGCTCACGAAATCAACAACCCTATCAATTTTGTATATAACGGTGTTGGTAGTGTTCGCAGCATAGTTCAGGATTTGTCGGACCTTTTCGAAGTATATAAAGACCTAGAGGCAGAAGGTCCCAACGAAGAGATACTGGAGGAGCTTAAAAACTTGAAAGAAGACATTGATTTCCACTCGGTCATGGGAGATCTCCACCAGCTACTCAAGGACATCGAAGAGGGTGCGATAAGGACTATCGAAATTGTAAAGGGGCTGCGCGTCTTCTCACGACTAGATGAAGAGGATAAGAAGTATGCTAATATCAATGAATGTTTAGAGGCAACGCTAATCCTGCTTAAAAACAAGCTCAAAAATAGAATCACTTTAGAAAAGCAGCTCGACACAGATATTCAGGAGATCTCTTGCTATCCTGGGCAGCTGAACCAGGTATTTATGAACATCCTTACCAATGCGATTCAAGCTATTCCTGAAGAAAGTAAAGAGGCTAAAATCACCGTCAAAACCGAAGAGAGTATGGATCAGGTGTGGATACGACTTATCGACAACGGCAGTGGTATGAGTGAAGAAGTTAAAAGAAGAATATTTGAGCCGTTCTTCACGACTAAGCCAGTGGGTGTAGGAACAGGACTTGGCATGTCCATCTCTTATGGTATTATCGAGAAGCATCACGGTCGCATTCAAGTCAACAGTGAATTAGGAAAAGGAACTGAGTTTATCATTGTTCTACCTAAAACACCTGAAATGGTTTATTCTACAGCAGTTTGATCAAAGTCACATATGGCCAAATAAGATCATCAGGTATATCGCCAAATTTAGGTAAGTCATAAGATTGAATTCATATGAGAAAGTATAGTTATGTATGTATGCTAAGTGGGTGTACTGCCACTCACTTCACTGGTGTCAACCTAGCCAATGCATGAAATAGGTGACCATTTTACTTTATGATTGATGTTGGGCTGCTTACATAGACGCTTAGTTTATTTGTTTCTTAAGTTGAATGGACGGCAGCCCATACTTTATCCAAAATACCATGGCCCAATCGAGTTGGTTAACATGAAACACAAGATAGTTTTACAAAAAAGTTGGTTGAAACGACATATTGACAAGTTTTATATCAGCTCTTAAACAAGCTACTTCATAAGATGCTACGGCAGCTCTCAGCACTATTACCGGTTCAAAAATCATCCTCTGTATCCCAAAACGACGATTGCCTTTTCGTCGACACCTCATTTTTATTTTCTATCAAACTACTTTACGGCTTTAAAGCCTACTAAAACCAATGCGCCATATATCATTTTCACCCCTCTAAATCGATATTGATCCCGTCCAAATCTGTTATATTTACTTTAGACGTAAATAAACTCACTATGAACCATAAGCCTCAACTAAACCTTAATCCTGAAAATGCTGGAAACGGATTGGTTACTTTAGTTCTTAGCCTTATCAACACCATTCGCGAAGTGATGGAAAAACAGGCACTTCGTAAAATTGAAAACGGTGAACTTACTCCTCAAAAAATAGAAGAAGTTGGCGCTACTTTCCTGGCCTTAGAAGAGAAAATGAATGAGCTTAAACAACACTTTGAACTCACTGATGAAGACCTGGAAATAGACCTTTCGAAGTACATCAAAGTCTCCGATTGACCTCCTACACACACTTTTAAGGGTTTCCCCTAACCCTAATGGACTGAACACTTATCCCATTAGCTACCGCCTACACATACTTTTGTTATAAATACAAACTAAAAAGAAATTATTATGGCAGTAGAAAAAGCTCTTGCATCAGGTAGTCTTGTTGAGGTAGTAGATAGAGTTCTCGACAAAGGAGTAGTCATTGACGCATTCGTACGTCTTTCTCTAGTAGGAATTGAATTGGTAACTGTTGAAGCACGTGTAGTAGTGGCTTCTGTGGAAACATATCTGAGGTATGCCGAAGCCGTAGGATTAACCGCAAGAGTGGCATAGTGAAACATCAAGAAGCCATAGCTAAAGCAACACCCTTTAGTTATGGCTATTCTTTTACCCTATTCCATTTACCGATTGGCAGGAAGCGAATATTATCCGTGCCTTCTGTGGTCGATAAGGAAGCGAAAAGTGCTAATTAGTGATTTTGTGAATTTCAAATAATACCATTTGTAAAGTATAAATGATGTAACCGAGACACACAAAATCATTCGTTAAAGTAATGTTAGATGTCAGATCAGTTCCAAAATAGATTTTCATAAAATGAATGGTAAACGACAGCGTACTACAGGCATAGCCAAAAAGCCTCGAAAGAAAAGCAACGGTGCTAAAACAGGTCTACCTGTTAACCCAGGTGCTCTAACCACTGAGAGCGGCATAGCTGAACCGGAGCTTTTGGAAAATGAGATGGACACGCCACTAGTTGATCCTGCTCTGTTAGAACAGGCGACACCACCTTCAGGGAGTGCGGATATGTTGGCAAGCCTGAAAGGGTTAGCCGGAACGAAAAAAAGATCAATCAAGCCGAAGACAACCATCCGAAAAAAAACGGCAGCTCCAAAACAAGAGGTAGAAAACGAAGCCATACCGCATTCATTCAAAGGCGAAAAAGAGGAATCAACAGCAGAAATTGAAGTGACAGACCATGATGAGTACGTAACAGACTTTCCTCAAGAACCCGTGCGGTCGCTACCTCCTCAGGTATCCCAAAAAAAGAAAACGATTCCGAAAAGGCAAGATGTCGAGGTATCTCCTGTGGTCCAAAAAAGCCAAGTTAGACTGGCGCGCAACGTCAGGGCAGAGCAAGAAGACCGCAAACGTTATGTGGATAGAATCAGGGAGGAAACCAGAGCGTACCTTTTACAATTGGCTCAAGAAAGAGAAGCACGATTAGCAAACAGAAATTATTAATCATCTATTCAACACCTGCAATATGATTGATCACACTACACTAATGCCTTCAGCGGACAAAGAGTTTGTAGAGACGAGCTATATCCAGTCCATTATGGCGCGGGCGAAAAACTATTTAGAAGCAGGTTTCCCAGTACACTTCCGTGGGCCGGCAGGAACAGGTAAGAGCACACTTGCCAAGCATCTAGCGAGTCAATTGGGACGACCGGTAGTGTTGATTCATGGTGATGAACAGATGGATACGAATAGACTCGTAGGCGGAGAGTCCGGGTATCAATTTAAAAAGGTACGTGATAACTTTATCTCTACCGTCTTGAAAGAAGAAGAAGTGATGACCAAGCACTGGAGTGAAAATCAAGTTACCAGCGCTTGTAAGCATGGCTATACACTGATATATGATGAGTTTACCAGGTCAAGGCCTGAGGCTAACAATATATTCTTATCCATCCTTCAGGACCGTCTGCTAACGCTTAACGATCACTCCAACAGACAAGACCCTTATATCTCGGTACACAGAGATTTCAAAGCGATATTTACGAGTAACCCTGAAGAATACGCTGGAACCCATAAAACGCAGGATGCACTTCGCGACCGGATGGTCACTATAGATTTGGAGTACCCAGACTTCGATACGGAACTCAATATTGTATATAATAAAGCACGACTCCCCATGGATGTCTGCATCTTACTGACCAAGATCATCAGAACACTACGAAACCTTAAAGAATATGATAGCGCACCCACTATTCGAAGCGGCATAATGATTGCTAAAACACTCACCGTAATGGATATGGAACCGTCTGACAACATGCCTCTTTTTATTACTTACTGTCAGGATATATTGACTTCCAACGCAAGCCCGTCGATAAAAAGAAAAAATCAAGAACTGATCAAAAAAGTAATTAGCGAAATCGTAGCTTCTGAAATGAATCAAAAGTCTCGTTTTCTAGCGAGTTAATCCTAAAAGTATGAACTGATGAACAAATACAAAGCTTCAACACCAAGGAGCCTCGGCAACAACGGTTTACGAGTCGTCCCCTCCTCTAAGTCTAGTCCGTATATGGAGTTGCATAAGCTCGAATACAAACGCACGAATTTGAAAAATAAAAAGGAAAAAATAGTTAAGGAAATAGCACTTCTTGATGAGCAACTACAGCGAGTAGAAGTAGAAATGCATCAAATACTAGATACGGTAAGTAGGCTAACAGCACCTGATCCCAAAACGCAACCCGATAATTCCCGTAAACTGAGATATTAGTCTGTCGACTATGATGGATTAGAATAACTCAAAACACATGGAAACGAAGAGAGTACAAACACAAGGAAACTCGACCAATTTAGCGGATATCTTAGAGCGTGTACTAGACAAAGGTGTCGTCGTAGCTGGGGATATCAATGTTAATATTGCTGAAATAGAACTGATCTCGATCAAAATCAGATTAGTGGTTTGCTCTGTTGATAAAGCTCGAGAGATGGGTATCAATTGGTGGCAAAATGATCCATACCTATCTACTAACGCTAAAGACAATCAACTAATCAAACAAAATGAACAGCTGCTTCAGCGCATTGAAGACCTAGAAAAACGGTTGACACTATAACTTACCAAGGCTGATTTATGCATCAACACCCCTCTTTGCTCACACATTTAAATTCTGGAAAAAAGTTAGTTTTCGTTGGTGGAAAAGGAGGAGTTGGTAAAACGACTGTTTCAGCCGCATTGGCCGCCAGACTGTCAAAAGAAGGAAAGACACTTCTCATCTCGACAGACCCAGCCCATTCGCTAAGCGAAAGTCTAGACCTGCCAGTGGGTAAAAACAAGGTGGATGTAAGTGACAATTGGGAGCTATTAGAACTCAATGCGGATCAAGAATTTGAAGCCTTCAAAAAAGCACATCAGCAAGAGCTTTATACACTACTTGATACCTCATCTTATCTCGATCATGAAGATATCCATCAAATGTTGGAAGTAACCATTCCTGGAGTCGATGAAATAATGGGGTTGAAGGCCATTTCGGAACTTTTTAACAGTGGTCAATACATCACCATAATTGTTGATACCGCACCAACGGGCCATACGTTGCGATTACTCTTTTTACCAGAGTTATTAAATCAGTGGATTAAGATGATGGCTGCCTTACGATGGAAATACCGTTTTGTGCAAAAAACTTTCAAAGGCAAGTATGACACCGACGGTGCAGATGATCTATTAATGGCATTAAAGCGTACCGTTTCTCGAATGAAAAAAATATTGATCGATGACCAAGTTTGCGAATTCATACTGGTCTCCAATCCTCAGCGAATGGTACTATCTGAGACTGTCGATTACTTAAAAACACTTCAAGCGTATCAAATACAAGCAAACCATCTGATTATCAACAGAGTGTCACCAGCCTCTATTGATCCATTTTATCAAAAAATTCACGATGATCAACAGCAGGTTATCCAACTACATAAGCAACAGTTTCCCAACCTCAACCTCATGGAAATGCCCCTTTATCCTTACGAGTTGAAAGGCATGGCATCTATCAAGCAACTCGAAGATTTTTTCAATGAAATTCAACAAGCATAATTGAGATATAAACACGTACAACTATGAGTCAGTTATATTTATATGGAATCGTTCCTTCAGATCAAAGTATGTCCATCGGACCAATCGGTATGAGCACCGGAGGGAGACCTGATGAAATACAAATCAAGTCTCATAATGGACTGGGCATCGTATACGCGGAGAAGGAGATTCGTGAAGATGAGCATGTTAGACCCACACGTAAAAATTTAATGAACCATCAAAAAGTGATTGAAAAGGTTATGGAGAGCTACACCATTCTACCTTTTAGTTTCGGAACCATCGTAGAGGGTGACTCCGCTTTGAAGTCCCTTATTGATGAGCGATCGGATGAATTCAATAAGTCTTTACAGGATATTGACGGCAAGGTAGAACTAAGTCTAAAGCTTATGTGGGAGGATATGCAACCTATATTCGAAGAGATCATGGCCGAGGATGTAGGAATCCGAGAAAAAAGGGATCAACTTTCTGGTGCTGGGTTTCACGATCAAAATGAAAAAATCACCCTGGGACAAATGATCGAGCAAGCCCTTAACGCCAAGAAAGAACAACTTCGTCAGCATGTCATGGATTTACTTGCTCCACATGTGGTATCCCTAAAGGTGCAGAAAGATATCACTGAATCTATGTTTGTGAACTTAGCTATCCTAGTGAATAAGCACCAGGAATCAGAAGTTGACCAAGTAGTAAATGACCTGAGCGAAAAGTGGCAGCAAAACATCACATTTAAGTACGTCGGGCCTACCGCTCCTTATAATTTTATTTGAGTACGCTAATACTTACATTTACTTGATGCTATAAACCACATATATCCTATGTTTTTGATCGATGATATATTATTTGCTCCGCTAAAAGGAGTGCACAGCCTAATTAAGGTAATTCATGACAAAGTAGAAGAAGAGCTTTACAACCCTGAGAAGATTCAAGAGGACCTGATGAAGTTACAGCTGCGCTTTGAAATGGATGAAATCTCTGAGGAAGAATACGATATCCAGGAAGAGGAACTGCTTCAGCGCATGGAAGAAAGTAGATCAAGACAGAAGTAGAGACATATGAGCACGCTTTACTATGTCTACGGAGTAATTCAAAAGGAACACGTACCTAAGTTTAAACAGAGTGTTCACACAGATATAATTGGTGCAGTCTATGAAGAAGTTCCGGCTTCTGAGTTTAGTCAAACAGCCCTCGAAACCAACTTAAAGGATGTGGGCTGGGTAAGCGAAAAAGTGGTTTGGCATCAACAGTTAGTAGCTGGTACTCAGCAGTTATGTGCAGTGGTCCCATTAAAATTTGGAAGTGTTTTTACATCCAAGTGGTTGGTTCAAAAATCGTTACTAGGAGAACAAGCCCATAACTTCATTGATAAGCTTAAGCGGATTGAGGGAAAAGAAGAGTGGGGCATCAAAATGATGAGTGATCAAGAAAAATTCTCCTTGGCGGTTGGTCATATTAATCCTGACTTAAAAGCACTCAATGAAGGGTCGAAAGAGGCTTCAGCCGGCACTTCATTTCTGATGAAGAAAAAGAAAGAAGCACTTCAAAAAACCATTGAAAAACAAGAGATTAATCTCTTAAGACATCGACTGTATGACAAAGTCAAAGAGATCTCTTCTGAGATTGTAGAAGCTCCCTTACAAGAAAACAACCAAAGCAATGGGTTGACTAACACACTCAATTTGGCCGTATTAACATCCAAAAACGATACCCAAGAACTTCTCTCTGCTATAGAAGAAGAACAGTCTCACATGTCCAATTTTGGTGTTTCAATAGACGTTACAGGCCCCTGGCCACCTTATCATTTTGTATAATGAATAATAATGTAGATCATCCACTAACCGACTATAATCCGGACTCCGAAAAGGTCATACTTTCCGATGTGTTAGACCGTGTATTAACTACCGGAGTGACCATCACGGGAGACCTGACCATCGGTATTGCTGACGTTGACCTTATCTATTGTGGACTTAGAATTTTACTTACATCGGTAGATAAGCTAAGTGAAGAAACCGATAGTCCCACGGCTTCATGAGCGTTTTACTATATTGTTTTTGCAAGGGAAACTCCCTTGACTTCAACCAAACAGGCATTGCAGGAAAACCAGTTAAACAAGTCTCCACAACGGATATTACGGCTGTGTACAGCGAACATAGTCAGAACATATCTATAGAACCTTCAAGTTCGGATCTTGCACAACATCCGGCCGTGCTCTTTCAACAGGTTGTACAAAAGGTGCATCAGCGATATACATCTATCCCTGTTCGGTTTCCAACTCTGCTGAATTCAACTCAGGATCTAACCCAGATCATAGAAAATCATGCTTTTGAGCTGCACAAGCAGTTAAATACTAAAGGTAATGCTATTGAGTATTCTATACGCGCACTCATAAGGGAAAGCAAAGGCCTTATTGGTACTTCAACGTTCCCGAAAAATCTAGCCAACTCTCCCGGAGTCAACTACTTGAAAGACAGAGAAGCTAAATTCAAATCAGTACTACAGCAAGAGTCTCATGCCCAAGCACTTGAACGTGATGTCCAAGCGTTATTTCGAAGTGACATTTCTGATTTGAAAGTTCAAGTAACTGGCGAGATAATCCGGCTTCATCTATTAGGACCAAAAGAGTGGATGCCTAATCCCAATAGCATAGAACTACTCAAAGCTAGCTTCCCAAATTTCGAGATTTATCTATCTGGTCCATTTCCCCCATTTCATTTTGTCAACGTCAAACTTTCCGCGACTACCTCTTGATTTTCGACCGGTTAATTACGTGGAATGCACAATATAACTACACAAAAGAGTTGGCTTCAAAGGCGTATTACTAGATTTCATATGATCTCTGAATGAACTTTATATAAAAGTTTAGCAATCGATTAAAAATCACCATTTATGGTGAAATGTTGCTTTTTTACCCCAGTGTATATTTGCCTTAGCCCAGGCTTTACTGGATTTATCCCATTTAGACTTCTAGATTTTCCATCCTTATTAAACATTTTTCTACTTGATTCCGGAAATAACAAATGTCTTTTTAGAATACCGATTCTGTAAGCACTGACCCAGCTAAACATCCAAACACTTAAAAATTATGATATATAGAACATACTTTATCGGTTCCTTAAGAAATTCCACCGTTTTATTATTTCTATTACAAGTTCTTTTAGGAAGCATTATTAGTTGTAAAACAAAAACAGCCCCGGAGCTCTTTGCTCGTAATAACGAAATAATAGCATCTCTAAAACGCATAGGAGATACAACTACGAATGATTTTACAAAAGCCACAACTAAATACCTAATCTCTAAGGACTTCCACTTACCAGACAGTATAGATACGCAAAGGTTCATTTTAAACTTTTTAGACCTCTTGGATAAGAGAGACAAAATGATTTGGAAGAATGATTTTGGGCCGGCGGAATTTTGCGAATTCGTTTTGCCTCCAATGCACTCTTCGGATTGGGACAGTAATTGGCGGAGTTCTGTAGAAGAGTTAATTGCAGATTCATTGGACTTAAACCTAAGCATGTACTCATTAAGCAGCCGAATGAATGAATTATTAACGCATATCTTACAGAAACAGAACATACAACTTGCACTCAAAGGTGTTAAACAAGGTTTGTCATTCAACCAGTTAATCACAAGTAACCAACTGGATTGTAATGGATTGACTAGATTGGGAGTCTATTTTTTTAGAGGAGCGAATTTACCTTGTGCGTTAGATTTCACCCCTCATTGGGGTAACTATCAGAACCGTCACTACTGGGGCACTGTGGTAAGACCAAATAACGATAAGCTAACCTTTAATGTTGACCCTAGAAAGGTTCCTGAGTTCAATTTTGATTGGAGTCATAACAGACGATATTCCAAAGTTTATCGCCAAATCTTCACCGTAAATGATAATAGCCACCGCATAAAGTTTGGTTATATGCCAGATATGCCGTCACTGTTTAATACCTCCTGTATTAAGGACGTATCAAGTGAATATGACAAAACATCGTCGGTCGAAGTCACATTATCACAAAGAATTGATGACGAAAAACCAGTTTATCTATCTGTATTTGACAACAAAAAGTGGGTTCTAGTTGGCTGGTCGGATGCCATTCAGGAGAATAGCGCCCTATTTAATGCTGTATTTGACAGCGTTGTCTATCTACCTCAAACACGTATCAATAACGTGGTTACACCATCAGAAAGTCCATTCTTTATGTATAAAGGAGTAAAACACATATTCATTCCTGATCATACATCGACACGGTCAATTGTGTTAAAACGAAAATTCTGCCTCGAAGACAGACGTCAGGAAATATTAGATAAGTCGAAAGGAGGCTTATTTCAAGGATCTAACAACAAACAGTTTGACACTACTGAAGAGTTACTGGTTATAGAAGAATCACTTGAGGCACATGGATATGAATTTGACCTTGAAAAGAATAAAAAAGCACGATACGTACGTTATCTGAGTCCCGATAGCGCCTACTGCAATATTGCCGAAATGAGCTTCTTTGATGAGTTTGGAAACAAGCTTTCAGGAGAAATTATATCCAATGCAAAAAATGAATCATCAAAAAACGCTTTTGATGGTAACCCATTATCCTATTATGAGTCAAGCGATCCAAGTGACAGTTGGATTGGCCTAGATTTAGGAAAAGCCCGTTCTATCGATAAAATTAAAATGTATCCGCGTTCAGACTTAAACGGCATTGAAATCGGAGACCTATATGAATTATTCTTTTGGGATGGGAAATGGATTAGTTTAGGAAAAAAAACCGCTAAGAAGCATGATTTGACGTATCACGACGTACCCAATAATGCCTTGCTTTTATTACGAAACTTATCATCTGGTTCGGAGGAAAGGATATTTTCTTATGTTAATAATAAGCAGTACTTCTTTTGATCTAGTTTAGTTAATTAGAGGCTGTTTCAAGGTCACACCTCTTGATGAAAGGTAGTTGATTTCAATTCTTTTTGAACAATGCCCCCGGCTTCCTCTTATCAGGAAAAGTCCATAGTTACGGATTGTCTCGACCATCGACATACTAATCTTACCGTTCTATGGTATTGAATATTCGACTTCCGTTGGACAACAAGATGGACTTTTCCTTTACGACTACACCGTAATCGCCATGCTCATATTATACGTTTCTTCCACCGTGTTTTTGATTATGGCATACTGCTTATCATCAAACAACACATTTTCTCCGGGTTCTAATAAGTCAGAAAGCTTAAGCCCCGAGCCACGAAAATGAGGGGATACTTTCACCATGATGCGCTTCCAAGCCACGGGAGACAAATGCTCATCACACCACATTTTTATTTTTCTCGCTTCTATTTTCATTTCAATTTTCTTCTTTCTATAAAAATTAGCTTCGTCAGTTGCATTGCCCTATTCGCTCAGGTAGAGTCCAAACACCATCGCATCGTTGAAGTGCTTGGCTACACTTTTCACCCCTCGGGAGATCTGAGATACTTGCATGTCAAAAGGAACGCTTGTGACATGACTGATGATTTGCTTAATATACTCACCAGACTCCTTTTCATCACCTTCAGCAGACAACTGATAATTCCAGAAATAAATCATAAGGTTATCCTCAGATTGTGCTTTATAGAGCGAATAGTCAGTCTTTGACACCTTCGACTTCTTAAGGTTCAAAACTTCTAATTTCTCGCTAATGGAATAGGCTTTAATGTCTTTTTCCTTAGATAGATATTGTAGCTCTCCAGTATCCCAATGGTAAGAGACCATCTGGATATCCTCTGGTCTAAACGCAACCTCTTGCGCGTCATAAAGTGAGGTAAGCTCGGCCAATAGGTCTGGCAACTTGGTTGCCGTACCATCTATTTCAATCAAGCTACGAAGCTTCGATTTCATATGCATATAAGCCATAGCACCTCCAAGATCTGGAGAAGTCTTCATGCTTATATGAAACAGGCGACTGCCTTCTTCGTCCGAGTGAACAACAAAATCGGAATACATCGACGGCAGCCCCTCTTCCATTAGCTGATATTGAATATGGAAATCAAAGTATCCTTGATAATCCTCTTCCACTGGCCGAATATCTTGAATCATCGGTAGGGCAAAGTTGAGTATCTCACTATCGATACCAGAGACTACATTATCATTTGAGTCATGCTCCGAAGTAACACCCGTACCCACCTCATTGGCCTCGTTTTGGTATTTCTTCATTCGCATGTTATAGATCTCCAATCCCTTGTCGATTACTTCGCGAATCTCCGAGTTCTCATATGGCTTAGTGATGTATTTATAAATACTGCACTTGTTGATGGCTTTAATAATAGCTTGTATGTCTGCAAACCCTGTGAGAATAATCCTGATGATGTCCGGAAACTCCTCCAAGGTCTTTTCCAAGAGATCCGTTCCGGTCATCTCCGGCATTTTCTGATCCGTGATGATCATATGGATGTCAAACTCTCGAAGCATATCGATGGCTTTAGCTCCGTTATTAGCCGTGTAGACGTTGTAGTAACGGCTGAATACACTATCAAAGACTCTCAGGTTGCTGTCTTCATCATCTACGTACAAGATATTATTAAAATCTTCTTCGAGGTAATCGGGAACGGTAAAATACTCTTCTAATGTCATCATGATCAAGCTGCTTTGATTAATTTCTTGCTCTCTTTTGGTAACTCTATGACAAACTCAGTTCCCTTACCAAGTTCGCTATTTACATAAATACGTCCATCGTGCTTCTCGATAATACCGTAGGAAATGGACAATCCTAGTCCAGTACCAATGCCCACTGGTTTGGTCGTAAAAAATGGTTCAAATATCTTCTTGCGGACCTCTTCGGGTATCCCCATTCCATTATCCATAATTCGGATAACAACATTTTTCTCAAGGTTTTCCGTATAAATCATAATCTTACCGTCTTTCTCTTCTTCTGGTATGGCCTGAACAGCGTTACTTAGCAAGTTCATAAACACCTGATTGAGCTGTCCAGGGTAACACATAATTTCCTCTAATGTGTCATCGAAAAACTTTTTCACAGCTATCTTATTCTTCGTTTTATTGCGAAGCAGAATTAAGGTGCTTTCCAAGCATTCGTTGATGTTTGCTGGCTTCTGATCCTCCTCGTCCAATCGTGAGAATACACGTAGCCCCTTGACGATCTCAATGGTGCGATTGGCCCCATTTTTTATATCTGAGAGCACGGTAGGTAGATTTTTCATCAGCTTTTCAAAGCGTAATCGCTTCTTCATATCACCGATGTCTCCAAGGATATCCATCACCTCATTTGGATCACCAACACTTTCTAGTTGTGCGTACTTCTGCATAATCTTTGTTAGGTCATCAATACTCATGTTTAATGAGTCAATACCATTGTAAACAAAGTTGATCGGGTTATTGATCTCGTGTGCGATACCTGCTGTAAGCTGACCCAGTGAAGCCATCTTCTCACTTTGTACGATTTGCGATTGTGTTTCTTTCAGCCTTGCCAAGGCGTCATTAAGCTCTTTCTTACGTTCCATCTCCTCCTCTAGCGCCTTATTTAGGGCTTCTTCCTTCTTGATTAGTTCTTCAGAGTTGGCAAACTGATGATCCATTAGCTCTCGCATTTGTTCCTCGGACTCGTGTATTTCCAGTTCTAACTCCTTACGCTCTGAGATATCACTTTCGATAGCAATAAATTTCTCCAAATGACCTTCCTGATCAAAAATTGGAGTGATCGAAAGTGCTAACCAATAGCCTCTTCCTGACTTCGAGTAGTTATAGATCTCCGAGGAAAACGGCTTGAGCGAAGCAAGTCCTTCGCGAATACTAGCCACCTGTTCTTCTGTTGTGGCCTCTCCCTGCAAGAAGTTTCCAGGCTTCTTACCGATGACCTCCTCGAACTTGTATTCGGTTATTTTTTCAAAGGCTTCATTTACCCATTCTATTTTACCGTCTTTGTTGGTAATAATAACAG
This sequence comes from uncultured Roseivirgaceae bacterium, assembly GCA_964393115.1. Taxonomy (GTDB): domain Bacteria; phylum Bacteroidota; class Bacteroidia; order Cytophagales; family Cyclobacteriaceae; genus CAYMST01. The sequence goes on from CAYMST010000027.1 coordinate 19,599, forward strand.
CGTTATCCGTTTTACTCGCTACTAGAGAAAGTGTATTCATCTCTTCTTCAGCCGCTTTACGCTCACTGATATCACTTTCAATAGCTACAAACTGCTCGATATTTCCTTCACTATCGAAGATTGGAGTGATCGATAGTGACAACCAGTAAGGCTTCCCTTGCTTGGAGTAGTTGAGAATCTCTTGAGTGAATGGCTTACTTGATTTTAGACCTTCACGAATAGCTTCCACATGCTTTGGATCCGTCTCCGGTCCCTGTAGGAATGTACCTGGCTTTCTACCCTTTACCTCTTCGAAGGTATATCCTGTGATTTTTACAAAGCCATCATTTACGTATTGGATCAACCCTTCAGGGCTAGTAATGATAACAGCATTTTCTGTCTTACTCGCCACCAGTGACAACATTTTACTTTCTTCCAGCGCGTGATTAAGTGCTTGCTCTTTCTGAATCAACTCCTCCTGACTGGCAAACTGCTCTTCCATCAACATGCGCATCTGCTCTTCCGACTCGTGAACCTCTTCATTGAGCTTTTTCTCCTGTGTGATATCCCTTTCGATGGCTACAAATTTTTCTATCAACCCAAACTCATCAAAAATTGGGGTTATGGATAAGGATAACCAATACCCCCGTCCACTTTTGCTGTAGTTATATACCTCTGCTGTAAATGGCTTTTCACTCTTGAGCCCTCTTCGAATCGCCAATACATCTTCTTCTCTCGTATCTGGTCCTTGGAGGAAGTCCCCTGGTTTTTTGCCTTTCACCTCCTCTAAAGAGTATTCCGTTAGCTTGACAAAGCCTTGATTAACCCACTCAATCAACCCATCTTTATTACTGATAATGACAGCATTATCAGTTTTACTCGCCACGAGTGACAAGTTCTCTAACTCTAATTCCGCCTCTTTTTGCTTGGTGATATCTGACTCAATCGCTATAAACTTACTGATCTCGCCGCTTTCATCAAATATTGGGGTTATCGATAATGACAACCAATACCCCCTACCTGACTTGCTGTAGTTATACACTTCATGCTTGAATGGTTTCTGGCTATTAATCCCTCTCCTAATCGCCATGACATCTGTTTGCTTGGTCTTTTCTCCTTGTAAGAAAGTACCTGGCTTACGGCCTTTTACTTCCTCCAAATCATATTCGGTAAGTCTGGTAAAGCCAGCATTGACCCATTCTATTTGTCCATATTTATCGGTGATAATTACCGCATTATCGGTCCTACTCGCCACAAGTGACAGGTTTTCCAACTCCGCTTGAGCTTCTTTTTCCTTTGTGATATCCGACTCAATCGCTACAAACTTTTCTAAAACACCATTTTCATTGTGAATAGGCGTAATCGATAAAGACAACCAATATCCTTTACCTGATTTCGAATAATTATAGATCTCATGTTTGAATGGTCTGCCAGATTTGATACCCTGGCTGATAGCCCTAATATCCTCAAGCCTCGTTTCTGGTCCCTGCAGAAATGACCCTGGTTTTTTGCCTTTCACTTCTTCAAGTGTGTATTCTGTAATGCGTTCAAAACCTCTGTTGACCCACTCAATCATACCATAGCGATCAGTTATAATCACCGCATTATCGGTCCTACTCGCCACAAGTGATAAGTTGGCATATTCTTCTTCTCGCTTTTTCTGTTCGGTAATCTCGGATTCAATCGCAATAAATTTCTCTACCAATCCTCGCTCATCAAATACCGGAGTAATCGAAATACTTAACCAATACGGCTTACCCGATTTGCTATAGTTGACAATTTCTTGGCTAAACGGTTTTTTACTTTCTAACCCTTCGCGTATTCTTCTCACATGCTCCGGGTTAGTATCTGGCCCTTGCAGGAAGGACCCTGGCTTTTTACCCATCACCTCTTCCTTACTATATTCTGTGATACGCTCAAACCCTTCATTTACATATAGTATCTGTCCTTGGGCATCCGTGATAATTACCGCGTTATCAGTTCTACTTGCCACCATAGACAAGTTTTCCATTTCCGTTCTTACCCGTTCACTGACCTCCAAAGCATCTGACAACTGCTTTTCTTTCTCAATAAGCGCTTCGGACTGTACGAACTGATCTTCCATAAGCAAACGAAGCTCTTTCTCTGCATCCTCTAGCTCAGCGTCACGCTGCTTGCTATCTGAAATATCTCGCTCGACAGCAATAAACTTATCAACCTGTCCATTCGTCCCCAGGATAGGGGTAATAGATATCGATAACCAGTATTTTCTGCCTGATTTGGAATAGTTTACAATATCCTGAGAAAATGGCCTAGCACTGGCCAACCCATTTCGAATGGCTTGCACATGTTCCGGACTAGTCTCTTCTCCTTGTAAAAAGGATCCTGGTTTTCTTCCGATGACCTCTTCCCGACGAAACTCTGTTAGTCTTTCGAAGCCCTCATTAACGTACTCAATTAGTCCGTTTTTATCGGTGATAATAATAGCATTTTCAGTTTTCTCGGCAACCAACGATAAATACCGAAACTGAAACTTCGTCTCTTCGAGTTCCTTTTCTAGTCTCTGAACAGCTTGTGTATCAATAGTTGGGTTACTTGTCGCTTGCTCCAACTCTGCGTTACGTACTTGTAATTCCTCGCGTAATTTATGAAGTGCAATATTTGACTCATTGAGCTGGCTATCTTTTAGTTGAACTTCATTGTCCAAGGAGATGATTTTAGCACGCGCATCTCGTAATGCCTGAGCGTCTTGTGGATTCGACTCATGAGCACGACTTGTCTCAAGCTCTTTTTCTAGACCTTTGTATTTTTGGAGAAGTCCTTCATGTTCATGAGTGAGCTGATCCATTTTACCTTGTAGGTCCTTAACTGCCGATTCGTCCGCATCTGACACCAAGGTGGAACACCCTGAGATCGTTAGTTGATCATTATTCCCCTGAAAAACTGCACCAATGTGTTCTACCTTTTGATATGATCCATTTCCTTTTAATATGCGAAGGCTAATCTTAAAAGATCCCGATTTTCGCAACTTCAAATCACCTAGCGCTAGCAACAAGTTATGTCTGTCATCCGCATGGATCATGAGTGAAAAGGTATCCAGTCCTCGACGCAACACGCTTTGCGAATACCCAAATAGAATGCACCAGCTCTGCGAGAACTCAAACGTATCTGTTGCTATATCGTAATCCCAGATCCCCTGATGACCTGCATTCAAAGCATGTGCGTATTTCCTATTTTCAAAATCCAAATTAGCGAGAAGGTCGTCATGCCGAGAAGACTGCTGTTTCAGTCTTTTGTTTTCTCTTTCTAGAGTGGTGATGCGATCATCTTTATCCGTAAGCTCTTTTCTTGAGGATAAATTCAAATGCCCAATATCGTTCTTTGACTCCTCTAAGCGGCTTTTAACTCTATCAAGCTCTTTAATTAACTTATTATTCTCTACGGTTTTGATATCGATCATCTTATCCTTGAGAATCAATTCTTTGGACAAGCTTTTAAACTGCAGTGTCTTAGACTCCAAGTCTTTTTTAAGCTTTGAAAAGTGTTCTGACTGACCATCGCACTTTTCAGATGTCTTCTCTAGAGACCGCTCTGTTTGGTTCAGCCTATCCTGAAGCTCTTTATTCTTGATCAAGAGATCCGCAAGCAGAAACTCCTTGTTTCTCTCGATCATGTCATTGTTATCTCTCATCTCATTACTCTTTATGATTGATCAGTATTTTGACCTTTGTTTCAAGATCCTGGTGTCACCAAGAAATTAAGGTCGCATGATGTTACTATCTCAGGGATTGCATACCCGTTCGAAAATCTAAAGTAGAAGAGTAACTCAGCTAATGGGATAGGGAATTCCCTTATTCGTTGCTAATTTTCTGGGGAAACCAATTCATAATAAGTCACACGACCTCTCGAGGAGTTAAATCATGCGGTATTGAGAAAGATAGAGCGGTAAAGAGGAGAACTTTATTGCTTTTAGGGAAATGACTGTAACGGAAATTTGAGGGTAAAAGTGGTCCCTGTACCCTCCTCGGTCTTTAAATCTACAGTGCCTCCAATCTTATTCATTTGTTGCTTCACCATATGCAACCCAAAACCGATAGAGTCTGCGTTATCATGAAATGTTTGAAAGGCCTTGAAAATTTTAGACTTGATAAGTGTTGGGTTCATGCCAATGCCATTGTCTTCAACATCAATCCGATAGTTATCCCCAACGCTCTGGCCTGTTATTTTAACAAATGATTTTTTGGCTACATCTCGGTACTTGATAGCGTTAGAAATCAAGTTGTGCAAAATACTTTCCAGATATACCTTATTAATATCCAAGATGTCAGACTTCTCAATCAAGTTATGTACCACTACACTTTGGTCACGAACTGTAGAACCAAAAGAGGACACGATGTCATTAATCAGCGTATGGATATTAACCCTATCAACATAGAATGCCGAACTTTCGTTTTCAAAGGTTAGTAGCTGTTTGAGTGACTTAACTGTTTCAAACAATTTATCTGAAGATAGAGTCAGTAATTCCCAGTCAGTGTTCGCACTTCCGGCTGTTTGTCTTTGAATGAGTCCAATCAAGTTGTGAACACTATTAACCTGATTCACCAGGTTATGTGAAACAATATGATTGAAGTTCATCAACCTTTCATTTTGGTCTTTTAGCTGCGTAATATCATGCTGAATACCGATAAATTTTTCGAGCTCACCTTTTTCATCAAATACAGGCGTAATCTGCAAATTCACCCATACCTTTCTACCCGAACGATGATAATTGAGGATCTTTTGCTCAAACGGGATCCGCTCACTCAACATTTTCCGAATTGCTTCGATATCTTCAGTTGCCGTTGCTGGTCCTTGTAGTATTTCACCAGGTTTTTTCCCAACCATCTCGTCCCTAGAGTACCCCAAGAGCGTCTTGATACTATTATTGGTCCATTCCGTTATCCCATTTGCATCTGTAATAATTACACCAATTCTGGATAGTAGAGCTACTTGTTTTAATATTTCATCAAGCTCGTTGGTCGTCATTTACTCTATATTATCGGTATAATTCTGCCAAATGGATAGCCAAATTTAACAACCCATGCTTGTTTATTTTTTCATGAATGAATATTTTTAATAAGTAACGTGGTAATTATCACTTGAACCCGATGCAAGGGAAACACAAACTCTGATCTGTAGTGAAATGAATCTAAAAAATGAACAGTTGAATATACTGGTAGTAGAAGATGATACTATTGCTCAACTTACGCTCTCGCGAATGCTGCAAGACATGGGGTTCACCAGCATTCAGGTAGCGTCAGACGGAGTTACAGCATTAGAAATCATGGATACTGCAGGAATCGACATCTTAATTACTGACGTAATCATTAAAGGCTCTATTAATGGTATTGAGTTAGCCTCCGCAGTAAATAAGAAATCTGACATCCCTATTTTGTACTTGACTGCATCCACAGAGCCCGAGTATTTGGAACGTATTGCTCAAACGCAACATTATGGTGTACTAGAAAAACCGTATAACTATGATACGATTCAAAAAGCCATAACAGAATTAATATCAAAAAACCCAACAGAAGAGTAGTCTATTGAAACGATATGCTCACCCATAACGGGTAACCAAAACTTTAGATGACGCCAAGAAAGTATTTTTTGATAAGTCCTAAATCATCATATCCTTGGGTATCTCAGTTATATTTTTAACCAAAGCGAATTTGACCAAGTCCGCGGTTGATTTTAGATGTAACTTTTTCAAAATGTTATTTCGATGTGCCTCCACCGTTTTGGTACTGATAAATAGCTGTTCACCAATATCTTTATTCGATATACCATTCGCAATCATCTTTAGTACTTGTACTTCTCGATCCGACAGATTATCAATTTTCGGCACCTTTAAAGACTCTTCTCCCACGAAGTATTTAAAGATATAGTCCTTGACCTTATTATCATAATACTTGTCCCCACGATATATTGTTCTAATGGCCTCAACCAATACTGAAACATCCGCATTTTTAGGGATATACCCATCAACCTGATTTTGGAAAGCACTTTTAACATATTCACTAGATACTTCCATAGACAGAATCAAAACTTTGATATCTGGAAAATCCCTTTTGATTTTAGTAGCAACTTGTATTCCATTGATATCCGGCATGATAATATCTAGAAGCACGACATCAGGTTTATGACTTTTGAGTAGTTCTAACATGGCGTTACCCGAATTCACAGCGGCCAGGACATTAAACTCTGGCTCTGTTTTAATAATAGATTCTAACCCTTGTCTCACCATATCATGGTCATCAGCTATCATGAGGTTAATTTGCTTCATATAGTTTATATATTTAATGCGGAATTTTCACTTTTATACGTGTGCCTTTATTGAGTTCACTATCAATTCGAAAAAAACCATTTAGGTAAAAAACCCGCTGCTTGATGTTTTGTATACCTATCCCATCAGTTCCTGTTTCTTTCACATCAAAACCCACTCCATTATCTGCTACGGACACGACGATCTGCTTGTTCTGATATTTAACAGATAGCATCAACTCTTTTGCCCTAGAGTACTTCATTGCGTTCGATAGCGCCTCCTGTACAATGCGATAAATCATCTTGGCCGTATCGTCGCTTATCGCCAAATCGGGCGGCAGCTCAAAACAAAAGTCAGCATGAGCAGCTATTGCGGTGGAGCATTCTTCAAGCAATTGATGTACAGCATTCTTTAGTCCTACCTCTTTTACGATCTGAGTGGACAGATTGTGCGTGATCATACGTATCTCATCGATGATTTCATCAATAGAGACGTTGAGTTTATTAAAATCACTATGATCTTTGGAGATTTGAAAGAGTGCTAACATATATTTTATAGCGATTAACTTTTGTCCAACGCTATCATGTAGCTCTAACGAGATCCTTTTCCTTTCAGAATCTTGGCCTTGTATCGATGACTGCTGTACTTGAATTTCGCCAGTAATATCAACCATTACACCGACCAGACGCTTATTATGCACATCGCCTTCTGGATATCCATACATCTTAATCTTTTTCTTCTTACTACTTGACGTATGAAACACCACTTCGAACTCCTGATTGAAGGTTACGCACTCATGCATTACATCCAAAACAAAGTTTTGCTTTCGTTCTTCTATTATGGATAAGAAAATCGCTTTATTTAATTTGTTTTGGATATTATGTCCTTGAATTTGTGCTATTGAAAATAGGTTATCCGAACATGTCAAGTAATCTTCATTTAGATTCCATTCAAAACAACCAGAGTTTGTAACTCGCTCTATTTTATCCCCTAAGTGAATAATAGTATTATCCACTAGTTGACTCTCTTTGAGATTAGTTATTTCTTCCAGTATGCCGTGAACACAATGTGATTCTGCACTATAAGCTGCCTTTATAGATACCCATTTAACGAAGTTTCCTAATGCAATGCGAAACTCAGCTGACTTACTCTTTCTGGAACGAAAGACAAAATCACAAAAGGACTTATAACTATCCTTGTCTTCGGGTATTAAATAAGGAGTCAAAAAATCACTA
>CAYMST010000028.1:0-27031 GCA_964393115.1 uncultured Roseivirgaceae bacterium
CATCTCACTGGTTAGAAATAAAACGCTTAGAATGATTTTAAATAAAAAAAGAACTAGTCTTTAATTCACTATATACATATTCTTGTTACTTGTAGCCCAGAGTATGGGAAACATCAGTTTTAAAATTTAGTTTAGTAAAATAAAGTATATGGAACCAACAATACCGCAAAACGGCCCTTATTTTAAGGAGCTAGAAGCAGGAACTTATTATTGGTGTTCTTGCGGAAAAAGTAGCAATCAACCATTTTGTGATGGGTCGCATAAAGGAACATCATTCGAGCCGCAACCATTTACATTGGATGAACCTAAGAAAGTTTATTTATGTGGGTGTAAACACTCTGCAAATAAACCATATTGCGACGGAGCACATTCAAAATTATAAAAATGAAGTAGGCGCTTTCTGGTAGTTCAGGTGGGTCTACTGCACAAATACTAGGTTTTAGTGTAGTGGTTTTGCCAATTATTCAGTGAAAACCATACTTGCACTCTGATATGATTTATGTATAAATAGACCTTTGTTTGCTGAGAAGTGCTATTCTACATAGTCCATTTAAGAGCTAATGTAAAACCTAGTAACGTGTCGCTTAACAAACTGTTTTGCTTAATTCACTTCTGGGTTCCTTCCAAGCTCTCTATTAGCAATGACGCTAGTCATGATTTCTAAAACTATCTTATATATACAGGAATCCTAAAGATTTAGAAATGGCAGATATTATATTTTCTAGTATCGGATAAGGCTTCCTTCAAAACTTTTGATGGATACTAAATCGGCATGTTCCCGTATCCAATCTGGGTGTTGTCATCGCCTAAAATTCAGTCAAGCCAAAAGAGGGTCGCCAACACTAAAGTATGTCTTGGAGTTTTTTAGGTCAACTATCGAAATTGAAATAGTTATGTTTTTACCTGGTATAAAACAATGCTTTTTGATGTTAGTATTTGATGAAAATGCTCGTTTTTTTTACTTTAAGCGTGTTTTTTACACCTAGATGTAACTAATTGATCCAATTTCTCCGAAAATACTTTTGTCCAATATTTTTGATACTTCGTGTCGCCAATTATATCGATAGTCGATATAACTGTAACCACTATTTTTGATTATATACCATTGTCGTGCAATAGTGTATGTCATTTTTGATAATAATTTTATGCAAAAGCTTTTACTATTTATCTGCGTTTATTTCGCAGTTAACAATGCCGTTTTTTCACAGTGGACCCCTATCAACCCTGGTGCGGGCGGACAAGTACAGGATGTGGTAGCGGATCCCAATGCGCCTAACACACTATATATGGCTTCCGATATGGAAGGCCTATATAAGTCTACTGATAATGGAGGTAGCTGGCATACTACTGGCCAACTCATCCAAAGTAGGGTCTATTCAGTTACTGTTAACCCGGGAGACTCGAATAAACTATTTGTAGGGACTTTATATGGGTTGCATATTTCGTACGATGGAGGAGATTCTTATTCATTTGTAGAATACACCAGAAATAGAACTATCGGTGTTATTGCTGTGGACCCTAGTGATACCAGTCGAATTCTTGTTGGGCCAGGATGGAGAGATGATTATGATTTCGTGGACAACTTTGGTGAGACATCCAACGGTGCTGGGGAGTTGTTTTTATCAACCGATGGAGGAGTTAGTTGGTCGACTATAACTTTTGACGCTAGTACAGGAACAGATCGAAATGTTTATACCATTCAATTTGACCCTAGTAACTCTGACAATGTATACATGGGCTCAGCAAAGGGTATCTATAAAAGTACTGATGGAGGAGATAGCTGGACTAAGTTAAGTGATCCTGCTGGCACTACTTCTAACCGAGGTGTAGCGGTTAGCCCAAACGGCGCTGTACTTTATGCTGCATACGCTACGGATGGTGCTAATCGAAATGGTAGTGTGTATGCTACTGAAACAGATAATATTTCATGGACCCAACTTAATGGGGGTACTGGTGAAACACTATCTACTATTGATTACTGGTATCCAGAAGTAGATTCACGATCTACAGGAACCACACATAATGTGATTATTAGTCTTCAAGGCGACCGAACTGGGCTGTATGAAGGGACTTTTGAATGGGCCAGTGATACCACACTGACGACTTATGCTTGGGATCTTATCTGGGAAGGACAGACCGGTTTTGATACCGGTTGGGACTGGGCAGCACCAAACCCACGTTATTGTCATTACACACCAGATACATGGGATCGAGCTATATGGTCAACAACTAACCAAACTATTTTCCAAGGAGAGTACGATGGTAGCGACTGGAGCTGGAATAACAAATACAGCGACCCCAATATGAGTTTCACATATAACGTATTTAGTACTGACTTTAACACTTATTCGGGTCGAGGTACTGAAAGTACATATACATATGATATTGTCGTAGACTCCAACTATGTGATCCAGGGACAAGCCGATAATGGATTGGTTGAGAGCTGGGATAATGGTGTTTCGTGGATGAACATGCAACGCTTTCAAGGTGGGCTCAATCTTACAGATGTTCAGTCAGTGGCTATTGGAGACGCATCGGGTACGCCAGTCGTCTTAGCTCAAGCCACGACAGGTTTTGGAGGAAACGCCGCGAATGGTCGATTATATGCCAAAAAACTGGTGAATCACTCAACGGCAGATACTTGGCAGTTTATCGCAGGTGGACCTGATGAAGATGGAGGTATTCCTAGTGGCGTTTTTAGAGATATAGCTGTTGCTCCTTCTAATCCTAGCAAGGTTTTTATTCATTCTACCAATAATGGGCTCTACATGATAGAGGACATCGGTGACTTTCTAAATAGTCTTGATCTTGGAGGGACACCAGAGGCTGAAAAGATCATGGACGCCACGACGTATAACGTTCTTAACTCTAGAAAAATATCAGTGCATCCTACAAATGAGGATATTGTCTTTCTGAGTTCTAATAGTGGTGATCAAGGCGTATGGAGAGGCGATAAGAATGGTAGTAATTGGATCTGGACAAAACTTCTTGATGGAGGTGGTTGGGATGCTGAAGTCTCCGCCTGGATACATAGTGGGACGGTTTACCTTCTCTACCAAGGAAAAGATGGAACGCAATGGGATATGAAATTATCCACTGATGAAGGGTTGACCTGGACAACCATAATGACACCTTCGCTTGCTCGGGAATTAGTAACTCATGACTGGTATGACGAAATATCGTCTGAATACGATTGGGCATCTAAAGGCGGTAGTGTAGGGTTTAAGGATAATATATTCGTAAACTTCCATGACCATACCTTTCAAGTAGGTTACGGCATGTTTAGAGGTCAAATCCAAGGTGATGGTTCTATACATTGGGAAGACTGGTCTGGTGACTTGGCATTCAAAGGGTTCACAAGTGCGTTCCCATATACAGATCCAGATGACGGAAAGGATTATCTTTTTGTTTCCACTTCCGGCGCAGGAGGCTGGGTAAGAGAAATCAATACTTTTGGAGGAAGTGCATTATCCTCTATTGAATGTAGTGCAGAGTCAAGCGGTGGCGCTCCTAATCCTCCGTGTAATGTCACAGGAGTAGTGGTTAACAATAGAACGGTAGATTTGACTTGGACGGATAACTCTGACAATGAAGATAGCTTCGAGTTCAATAAGTTTCTTGAGGGTGATCAGTGGAGAGGTGCAGGTAGTAATTCTGCAAATGATAATACGCGAACTGTAGGTGGCTTGGATACCGATGCACGATTTAACTTTAGAGTTCGAGCTAGAAATGGTAGCGGCAACTCTGACTGGGTGGAATCAGGGTGGTTCGATCTAGAAACAGGTGAAGCACTAGACGAGTTCACTATTCTCGGAAGTGCAAGTGCAAATGGTACTATTTCTTCTGAGGGTTTGACAACAGTCTTAGAAGGAGATGACCTTACGTATACCTTTACTCCTGATGAGGACTACGAAATAGAAAATGTACTAGTGGATGGTGTTTCAGTGGGAACGGGTTCAAGCTACACATTCACCGATATAGACTCTAGCCATACGATCAGCGTAAGTTTTGTTTTACCACCTCCATCACATTATCAAGTGATAGCCAGTGCAGGAGTTCATGGTATGATAAGCCCTCAGGATACCATTATGGTACCAACAGGGACAGACCAAACATTTACTATTACGGCATTTACCGGCTACGAGATTGACGAAGTGACAGTTGACGGGACACCAGTAGGAGCGGTATCCACTTATGAGTTTGATAGTGTGGTGGAAGAACATATGATTAGCGCCACTTTTTCATTAATACCTGAAGACGGTTTTGGCGATTGTAGTGCCACCTCTGCTGCAGGAATTCCTAATCCTCCTTGTGACTTTAAGGTCGAAGTACTCACGTCTAACAGAGTTGAGCTTACTTGGACCGACAATTCTTCAGACGAGACTCAGTTTGAATTCAACCGTTTCTTAGAGGGAGATCAGTGGAGAGGTTCTGGAAGCGAAGGAACAGACGCTACCTCTCGTATCTTATCTGGATTGACGGCTGACACGACTTACCTGTTTCGAATCAGAGCTAAAAATGGAAATGGAAATTCAGATTGGGTTGAAACACCAAGTTTCATAGATCTCAAAGCCAATTTGGAAATAACATCTTCAGCGGGTCCAAACGGTTCGATCTCGCCAAATGGCCGTACTCCTGTAGCCTCTGGACAAGACCAAACTTATACGATTACAGCAGACGCTGGTTATCAAATCGAAAAACTTTTAGTTGATGGAGAAGAAGTAGACACTACTAGTAGCTATACCTTCAATAGTATTAGCGAAGGACACACGATAAGTGCCATCTTCTCGAGATTCTATGACGGTATTGTTTACGAAGACGGAAGTTGGAGTAATGGTACAGGTCCTACTATGACCGATAACGCTTATATTTTAGATAATTATGATAGTGTTGCCTTCCCGTGTGTGGATTTGTTTATCGATGATAACGTTAATGTACGTATCACGCCGAACTCACATGGTAACTTAGTAGTCACTGGAGATCTAGAAAACAATGGCTTTCTCGGGCTACCAAGTGGTGTTTCACTTGTGAATTTTGGATCCATCAGCGGTGATGGAGGTTTTGCGATCGAAAGAAAAACGACTCACAGTAAGTCTACAGGAAAATATAGTTTTATCGGTTCACCTACAGAAGATGCCAAAGTTGATAGTCTTGGCCGGTTTGTATATGAATATGACGAAACGGTGGCCTTTGATGTAGGAGGTGCTGATGGACTTAACAATTATAAGGTTCCAGCTGGAAGCACGCTAGAAGTGGGAAGAGGATATGCTTCAGCGTTCACTGGTACTGTGATATTTGATGGGACACCAAACACAGGTGATCTTTCAGTGACCGTTTCGAAAACAGATTACCCCGCTGCAGACAATGCACTTGAAGGGTACAATATTATTGCCAATCCTTATCCATGTGCGATTGACTTTGATAAGTTTATTGATGCGAACCTTTATGATGCTGTGGACAACCCTGGCGGAAGACTAGTGGGTAGTATTTGGGTATGGGATGATAATAATTCCAGCTTAGCTAGAGGAACGTCAGCTGATTTCCTTACCATCAACAAGTTAGGGCTTGTTGGAGGATCTACAAAAAATGGTAAAAGATGGGGTGCTCATATTGGCATGGCTCAAGGATTCTTTGTACAGGTAGCATCTGATGGTGCTATTGGTTACGGGTCACACTCAGTCTATTTTGCCGATAGCATGAAAGCTCAAGGCAACAATGCCGATAGTGCTTTCTTCAGGTTAGCTAATCTTTCAAGGTCTGGATTGGATAAAGTGAAAATAAGTGTGTCTGATCAAGGAAATACGGATTTTGATGAGGCTCTGATAGGGTTTAGAAAGGATGCTACATATGGGATAGACCTGGCATATGATGCCAACAAAATGAATACTAACGATGGATTAAGGGTTTACTCAAAATCTATCGAGGGCAACAATCTTGCGATTCAAGGTCTACCATTGATAAACACTGCTGTGGAAGTAAATTTTAATGTACACACAGACCACATCGGTGCTCATACCATTGAATTTGATTTCTTCGAATTTAGATTTAATAATGGCGATAAAGTAATGCTGGTGGATGTAGAGAACGGTGTCTCAGTAGATCTGAAAGGAGTTAAATCATATACGTTTAATGTCTCAGAGCTTGATAAAACGACATCATTTAAATTGAGTGTTGAACCGGCTATATCTTCGGTGAGCTCAACTGACATTCTGTTAAAAAGTTATATTGATGCGGGACAAAACTTAACGTTGAAATTTGACAGCGAGATTGATGAGTTCGCAGTGCAGCTTTATGATTTGTCAGGAAATAGTGTGTGGGTTGAACAAAATGCTTCGACGGTGAATGGTGGCTGGAAAAAGTCATTAGGCAAGCACCTTAAAGGAATCTTCATTCTTTCTATAAGTTCTGAAGAGCATAACGTTATCAGAAAGTTAGTTATCAGTGACTAGCTTGGATATACACTAGACGTTATTGTATTGCAAATAAAAAACCCTTCATTTCGAAGGGTTTTTTTGTTGGTGGTGAGAAGAACAGTATTGGACTGAATAGAGTTTGTGCTCTCGTTGAACACATGCTCTTTGTGCCTACAGTCTGCAAAATGAAGGGGTTAGATCAGAATGCTGTTTTTAAGGTGTGCTTTAACTACACAGGTATTATTTGCCGTTACTTCTCATTACAACAATCAATTGAGCTGAGTTGCCCATACGTAGATGGTTATAAAGCATGGTGTTTATGAAGTTGATGCGGTTTTTACTATAAAGCGACGTGTACTTCGCTACTCTTTTTTCCTTCTCCTTTGTTACCTAGCCTTGCTAGGCCTGCCTTTTTGCCTTGAATAAGAAAAAACACTAACGTAAACTAATGCGGATTAATCGTATTATTCGCGAAATCAACATAGACTTAGAAGTCTAAATATATCAGTTGAGGAGGAAGAAGTTTATCGCGAATTCCATCCGGGGCGCTGACTGTCTGTTGAAGATGGTGACTATGAAAAATAAATTTACACACATGAAGCATTTGGTTTGAGTGGGAACCACAATATTTCGCACGACTTTAAAAGTGTCGTTGAGTATTGTCGCTTGCTTGTACGTTGGTCATGAAGTTGAAACACTAAAAAAATGTTTATTTAAGAGCTGATATACAGTCCGATATCTTATCGTTCAAACTAACTCTTTTATGTTATTATCCTATAGATCTCATAAAAGTTTGGTGTTTTCGGGAATGCTATCTTTTTGGGATATCAAGCTTTTGTACACTACTCTAGAAAATCAAGCGATTACTTTAGTGCCTTACATTATTCTTTAGAGCCTTTTCGCCTCTTTAATAATCAAATTTTTACCAGTCAACGAATGAAATTCTCCAGTTGTCTTGACTTTTTAGCTCTTTAACGCTTCTTAAAAACACTTCGTAATGACTGACCGTTATACCTCTATCACCTTGAATGTCGAAAGACAACATCCCTTTGCTACCTAAGCCTCTTGTGAAAGTTGTAATCTCATTAAAATAAAAAAGTTAAATATTTAAATAGTTCAATTTTAACCCTTTTGTGATAAGGTTGAAATTCAACTATAATAACTCACTGATCTGCCTCATTATCAGTGGTATTTAAGCGGAAAACATACGTTTAAAACTGCGAATTTCCTCAGTTTTTGAAATCCAAAAAAAACTTTTACCCAATAAAAGTACTAGTTCATACCTCGTGGAATAGTGATGATCGACATTTAATTTTCGTCTTTAACATTTTGTCTACACTTGTTACTGTAATCTGTATGTTAAATCTATTCAATTAACTTATGCGTAAGCTTATACTATTAATTTCCTTTTACTTTACATTTAGTCAGTTGGGTTTCTCCCAATGGATTCCGATCAACCCCGGAGCGGGAGGTCAGGTCCAGGATGTGATTACAGACCCTAATGCGCCGAATACTTTGTACTTGGCCTCTGACATGGAAGGACTATATAAGTCCACTGATAACGGTGAGTCATGGCAAACTACAGGACATCTAATTCAGAATAGAGTCTATGCCGCGGCTGTAGCTCCAGGTAATTCAAACAAACTTGTGGTAGGTACACTATACGGAATTCATATGTCCGATGATGGTGGCGATCACTATTCTTTTGTTGAGTACACCAGAAACAGAACTATAGGGGTTGTTGCTTTCGACCCGAATGATGCGAACAGAATTCTGGCTGGGCCAGGGTGGAGAGACGATTTCGTAGGAAACTTTGGCGAATCAGCCAATGGACCAGGAGAAGTATTCTTATCCATTGACGGTGGTACATCTTGGTCAACTATCACGTTTGACACAGATGCTAACACAGACAGAAACGTCTACACTATCCAATTTGATCCTAACAATACAAGTAACGTATACATGGGATGTGCTAAAGGTGCATACAAAAGTATCGATGGTGGTAGCACTTGGACAAAACTTGCTGACCCAGCAGGAACGACTTCTAACAGAGGTGTAGCGGTCAGCCCGAATGGTAATTACCTATACGCTTCATACGCTACCGACGGTAACAACAGAAACGGTTACGTTTATGCCACTCCAACATCAAGCATTGCTTGGACACAGGTTACTGCTGGAAATGGAGAGCAAATTGACATAAACGATTATTGGTACTTAGAAGTTGACCCTAGATCTACTGGCGATTCTCACAAGTTAATCGTTAGTTTACAAGCCAATCGCGATGGTCTTTATGAAGGAACGTTCGACTGGACTGGAACAACGCTTACTTCATATTCATGGGATGTTATCTGGGAAGGAAACACAAGTTTTGATACTGGTTGGGACTGGGCTACTCCAAACCCACGTTTTTGTCATTATACGCCATCTTCATGGGCTAGAGGTATCTGGTCAACAACAAACCAAACGATCTATCGCGGTGAGCCTACAGGAAGCACATGGCAATTTTATAATCAGTATTCTATCAAGAATCCGGATCACAGTTTCTTCAAATTTGGTGCTCAGCATTTTTCATATGCCGGAAGAGGAACAGAGTCTACATATACTTATGACGTTGCAAGACATGATAACTACATGATCCAAGGTCAAGCAGACAACGGATTGGTAGAAAGCTGGGACGGTGGTGTTTCTTGGGCTAACATGCAGCGATATCAAGACATTAACTTATCAGATGCTCAAGCGGTTGTAATTGGAGATGCATCAGGCACTCCGGTTGTTTTAGTACAGGCTACTTCCGGTTTTGGTGGAATGGCTTGGGACGGCAGATTGTATGCCAAAAGACTAGTCACGCACAGCACTTCTGACTACTGGCAATTTATCGGTGGTGGCCAAAGTGGTGCAAGAGGTATCCCTAGTGGAATATTAAGAGACGTTACAGTAGCTCCTTCAAACCCAAGTAAAGTATTCATGTACTCTACTAATAACGGGCTTTACATGATCGATAATATCGGTTCATTTATCACTTCTATCGATCAAGGTGGCTCTCCTACTGCCACTAAAATCATGGACGCTACTACTCACAATGTATTGAACTCAAGAAAAATATCAGTTCACCCAACAAATGAAAACATCGTCTTTTTAAGCTCTAATGGTGGAAGCCAAGGTGTTTGGAAAGGTGAAAACGTTGGTGGTACATGGTCATGGACTAAAGTATTAAACGGTGGAGGCTGGGATGCTGAGGTTACAGCATGGGAGCACAACGGACAAGTTTACTTACTATACCAAGGTAAAGATGGTTCTGACTGGAACATGAAGCTTTCAACTGACCAAGGAGCAACTTGGGAAACGATCATGGATCAAACTCGTGCATTAGCTCTAAAAACACCTTACTGGTATGACGAAATTGGTGCTCAGCTTAACTGGGAGAACAAAGGAGGTAGTACAGGTTTCAAAGACAATATTTTTGTAAACTTCTACAACCACACGTTCCAAATTGGACATGGCATGCTACGCGGACAGATTCAGACGGATGGATCAGTACATTGGGAAGACTGGACTGGTGACCTTCACTTCACAGGTTTCACATCTGCGGTTCCTTACACAGATCCTAATACTGGTAAAGACCTATTATACATGGCTACTCCAGGTGCTGGTGCATGGTATAGAGAAATTGACGCCTTTGAAGGTGGCCCAATCGTAGTGGATGAGTGTAACTTAACTTCACAAGGTAACATTCCAAACCCTCCGTGTAACTTCGTAGCAGTAGTAGTAGACAGCAAAAAGGCTGACTTAACTTGGAATGATAACTCAAACAACGAAGACAGTTTTGAGTTTCAAAAGTTTGAAGAAGGAGACCAGTGGAGAGGTGGCGGTAGCGCAGCTGCTGATGCCACGTTACGTACCATGGCTGGACTTACTGAAAATGCTAGATTTAAATTCAGAATTCGTTCTAAAAACACGAGTGGATCATCTGTATGGTTAGAAACTGACTGGGTTGACCTAGGCGGTGGCGCGACACAAGCTTATGATGTTGTTTCTAGTGCTGGTGCTAACGGTTCTATTGTACCTGATGGAACGCGTAAGGTTGCTCAAGGTGGTTCTATGACATACGCATTCACAGGTGACGAAGGATACAGAGTACTTGATGTACTAGTTGACGGAGCGTCAGTAGGTAACCCTACTTTCTACCAGTTCGACAATATAAACGCAAATCATACTATAAGTGCCTCTTTCGAACTGATTCCTACTTACGATATGACGGCTACTGCCGGAGCAAATGGAACTATCTCATCAGCAGGAGTAGTGACTGTAAATGAAGGAACCTCTAAGAACTATGTAATTTCTCCAGATGCTGGATATAGAGTTGAAAATGTTATAGTAGACGGAGTATCAATCGGTGCTGTATCGAGCTACACGTTCAGTGACATCATGTCAAATCACTCGATTGATGTTTCATTCGTAGCATTACTTGACTTTGATATCACCGCAAGCGCAGGAGCAAATGGATCGATTTCCCCTAGTGGAATGACAACAGTTCAGGAAGGAACTTCACAAACATATGACATTGTTGCAGACGCCGGATACCAAGTAGCTGATGTAACTATAGATGGTGTTTCTATAGGTGTTGTAACGAGTTACACATTCTCAAATATCGACGCTTCGCACACGATCAGCGCAACGTTCGAAAGTGAGCAGTTATTTGGATATGGAGACTGTGGTGCTACTTCAGCGGCAGGTATTCCAAACCCTCCATGTAACTTGAATGTAACAGTTACAGCAACTAATAGAGTTGATTTAACTTGGATCGATAACTCATCTGACGAGACTTCTTTTGAATTCAATAAGTTTGAAGAAGGTGATCAGTGGAGAGGGTCTGGCTCAAATGCTGCAAACACTACTATGAGAACATTAGCAGGGTTAACTCATAATGTTAGATTCAAATTTAGAATTAGAGCTAAGAACTCTAACGGTTCTTCTGCGTGGGTTGAAACTACTGATTGGGTTGACTTAAGTGGCAACACTCCTTTAACATTCAGAGCTGCTGCTACAAGCGGTGCAAATGGATCTATCTCTCCAAGTGGAATCGTATTCACGACAGGGGGTACTTCAGAGACATTTACAATGACTCCTGATGCAGGTTATCAAGTGGCTGACGTATTAGTAGATAATGTATCAGTAGGAGCTGTTTCAAGCTACACACTAAGCAATATCGCAGGTCACCACTCCATCAATGCGATCTTCGCAGCGATTCCTCCAACTTCATATGACATTGTGTCGACTCCTGGAGCAAATGGAAGTATCTCACCTGTAGGAATTGTTTCGGTTGACTCGTCGGCTTCTCAAACATTTACGATGACTGCTGATGCGGGTTATGAAGTAGCAGATGTATTAGTAGATGGAGCATCTGTTGGTGCAGTGTCAAGCTATACATTTAGTGACGTTGATGCCAATCACACGATTAGCGTAAGTTTTGCAGAGGTTACAGCTACGACATATGATATCACAGCGAGTGCTGGTGCGAATGGAAGTATCTCTCCTTCGGGAACAGTAACCATTGACGAAGGGCTATCACAGGCATTTACGATTACTGCTGATGCAGGTTATGAAGTAGCAGATGTATTGGTTGACGGAACTTCAGTAGGAGCAGTTACAAGTCATACTTTCAGTAATGTAATGGCTAATCACACGATTAGTGCAAGCTTCTCAGCATCTGCACCGGCTGGTGTTGGAGATTGTAGTGCTACTTCTCCTGGTGGAAAACCAAATCCTCCGTGTGGAGTTTACGGTATCGTAACAAGTAACTCTTCTGTAACACTTTACTGGACAGATAACTCGAATAATGAAGACTACTTTGATATACAATATCAAGTTCCTGGTGCTGGTTTCAAAGCAGCTGGAATGCCTGATGGAGCACAAGACGCAACTTCTGTAGCCATTACTAACTTGACTCCTGATACGAATCATAAGTTCAGAATCAAAGCAGTTAATGCAACAGGTGGTTCTAACTGGGTTTCTCTTGTGGACTGGTTAGATTTAAGTGGAAATGCAGTGAGCCATGATATCACAGCAAGCGCAGGTGCCAACGGTTCGATAAGCCCTAACGGAACTACATCGGTTGGTGAGAATAGTTCACAAGCATACACGATCACTCCAGATGCTGGATACGAAGTAAGTGATGTATTGGTAGATGGTGCCTCAGTAGGAGCGGTAACAAGCTATACATTTAGTAACGTAACAGCCACTCACACAATAAGCGCTTCTTTC
The DNA here is from genome assembly GCA_964393115.1 of uncultured Roseivirgaceae bacterium. Taxonomy (GTDB): domain Bacteria; phylum Bacteroidota; class Bacteroidia; order Cytophagales; family Cyclobacteriaceae; genus CAYMST01. The sequence continues at coordinate 12,675 of CAYMST010000028.1, forward strand.
TCTGCTCTACCGACACACGATATCACAGCAAGTACAGGTGCTAACGGTTCTATTAGCCCTAGTGGTACAGTATCAGTAATCGAAAATGCGGATCAAGTATTCACTATGACAGCAGACGCTGGGTACGAGGTAGCAGATGTATTAGTAGATGGAGCTTCGGTAGGTGCTGTAAGCAGCTATACATTCAGCAGTGTTGCTGCAACGCACACTATCAGTGTTACTTATCAAGTAGCGACCACTCCTGCTGGTGACGGTGACTGTAGCGCAACTTCTTCAGGCGGTAAGCCTCATCCTCCATGTGGATTCTATGGTCAAGTATTAAGCACTACTTCTGTAAGATTGTTCTGGACTGATAACTCTGACAATGAGAACAGATTCAACGTACATAGATTCTTAGATGGTGACACTTGGAGAGGTGGAGGAATGCCTGTCCCATCAGCGAACAGTACTACGGTTGATATCACGAACCTTAACTCAGGAGCGATGTACAAATTCAGAGTAAAATCTGCTAACACAATAGGAAGCTCTGTTTGGGTAGTAATGTCTAACTTCATGGATCTAAGCGGTGGTACAAGACAAATCGGTGAGATCTTCGAGATCGAAACTGAGATTGTTGAAGGTATATATGCTTATCCAAACCCAAGTGCTGGTCAAGTATTCATAGATGGTGCGAAATCACTTGAAGACTTGAGAGTATTTGATTTATATGGACACGTAATCCCAGTAACTGGTCAATTACTATCAGATGGCAAAATCAAGTTAAACCTTGACAATGCTGGTACTGGAATGTTAATGATCCAGTCCATTAGTACTGGTAAGATGATAAGAATCATGAACAAATAATCCTTAGCAACTATTCTAAGGCAAGTGAAGCCGACCCTCTAGAGGGTCGGCTTTTTTTGTATATTGAAAACCCTCGTTCATCTCTTCCTTGACAGCCTCAAAAATTTTCTGAAAAGGATAAACTATTCTTACAAAAATTTCATTTACCTCATATGGATTTACAATATGAGGAATCAAGCAATGAAGCCAAGTTTTTCCTAACCGATTTTAGTTGTACAGAAAGAATATCAAGTTTTGTTGGTAGTAAGTACTTCAAAATAATTTGGGCCAAAAAAGGTCGTGTTCCTTTAAAACTCGATAATGAGTTTATCGAAGTCGAACAACACCAGCTCATCTACCTCACCCCTCATCACAAACTTGAGCTTGTGGAACCGACAAGTGACATCATCATGTTTTCTTTTAATAGGGAGTTTTACTGTATTAAAGACAACGATGATGAAGTGGCCTGTCATGGCCTCTTATTTTATGGCTCATCAGAGATCCCAATTTTAAAGCTAGATCTTAACGAACAAAAAAGCATTGGAGTTTTACTAGAGGTATTTATTGAGGAGTTTAATAACCAAGATCATATTCAAGGAGAAATGTTGCTGATGCTTTTAAAGCGATTACTGATAAAATCAGCGCGCTTGGCACGAAATACGATATCTCATACCAAAATCGACGGTCAGAAAATGGATATCATTAGGCAATATCATGGTTTAGTGGAAATGCACTTTAGAGAGAAACATAAAGTCGCCGATTATGCCGATATCATGTTCAAATCACCAAAAACATTGGCCAATATATTCTCTCAATTTAACGATAAGACTCCTTTACAAATCATAAATGAACGTATCATCCTAGAGGCAAAAAGACTATTGCTAAATACAGATTTGACGAATAAAGAAATATCGAGAGAGCTCAATTTTGACTCACCATCTCATTTCTCAAGGTTCTTTAAAAACAATACCCAAAAAAGTCCTTCGGATTTTAAATTGATAAAAGCCTAAAATCGGGAAGAATCGTCATCTCAAGGGGAAGAATAGGCATTCACATTTGGGGCCTTCATCGCGTTATAGAACTATACAACAAAATTATTAAAGCGATGAAAACAATAGCAGTTCCAACAAAAGACCAAGTAGATGCTAAAAGCCAAGCGATCTTTGACGTTCTTAAAAGTAATCTTGGTATGGTCCCTAACTTATATGCGACCATCGGGTATTCTTCTAATGCATTAAGTAGCTTTCTAGAATTCTCCAATACTTCTGGCGACACTAACTTTTCCAAAAAAGAAATTGAAGCCATCAAATTGGCCGTTTCAGAACAAAACGGATGTGAGTATTGTATTGCTGCTCATACGGCGTTGGCTAAAATGAATGGGTTTACCGAAGAGGAGACACTTGCCATAAGAAGAGGTGGTTTGGCAGATCAGAAAATTAATACCCTAATTAAGTTATCACAAGAAATAGCAAAAGATGCTGGTAGAGCTAGTGATGCATCTAAAGAGGCTTTTTTTGACTTAGGGTATAAAGAAGCTGACCTGATTGATCTTGTCTCCATTATAATCTCGGTGACTTTTACCAATTATGTGTTCGGAGCGACTCAAGTGCCAGTTGACTTTCCCAAAGCAGCAGCATTGAATGACTTAGCAGCAGCTTAAAGAATAAAATATTTCTTAAAACACTTTTGTTCATCATGCAGTTATCCCAAAACGCTTAAATAAAGAGTGATTGTTTAAACGGTTGGTAACTTAAATAGGTAAAGGGCTCGATAATTTATTGAGCCCTTTTTTAGGGGTAATGAATAATTATGTTGTGTTATTGTCAAAGACATAATTATTTAACCATGAATAAATTTTTGATAGCCCTCACATTGGTATGTGTACTCTTTTCAGTTCAGGCCAAGGAAAAAAGGAAGGTAGTTGATATCACATACATTGAGAAAAACACGCATGCGATTTACGAAGCAGACCATATTTACTTAGGGTTTGCTATTCATTTTAGCAAAGGTAAACCGAGAAAAACTAGAGGAGTTGCCAGAGGAATGTATTCTTGGAATAAGCTGGACGTCTCAGTGCAAAATGGTACGTTTAAAGACGGTATTTTATCTTATGACTTAAACGAGTTGTGGTTAAACCAAGAAAGTGTTGCTCCGGAGATAACTGTTAAGGTTACTTCAAGAAAAAATCCAGAGGTCACCAGAACCTTTGTTTTTGAAATTCCTAAGATTAAATCTGTCGAGGTAAAACCTCATGTGGCGATAACCTCAAAGCACTATATGCCGCCCTACACTGCATTTATGCACTTAGACAATGGCAGTAGTCTTTCCATACCCAAAGAGACGGAATACTTATTCATTCAGCCAAAACTAGAATATATTGGGAGTAGCACTTACCAAGGAATAAGCATCCCTGACTCAGCATATCTAAGAGGGACTTCTGATTACTTCCGAGTGTCAACCGCTAAAGACTTAATGGCTATAGACTATTCTTTGGTCCAAACATTCGATTTTTCGGGGAGAAGTGGCGCAGATGGCTACAGCGGGGCAAATGGTGCAGATTATGGACGCTACAGTTGTGATGGTGAAAGAGGCGGAGACGGTGGAGATGGGTACAATGGCGAGGATGGTGAGGACGTTACGCTGTATATTGATAAAATAGCTCGCAAATACGATGACTTGATAGCACTATCTATTTCAAGTAAGCATACTAAAAAAGGCCCTTATATAATTAATCCCTCTACAAGTCAAATTTTAATAAATGCTTGTGGAGGAAACGGCGGGAATGGTGGCGCCGGCGGCTGTGGTGGCGATGGAGCCGACGAAACTAGCGATCGGGCAGCGGGCAGCGGTGGCACAGGCGGTACAGGTGGTACAGGCGGCGATGGTGGTCATGGCGGTACCATAACTATTAAAGGCGACTCTCAATCGCTAAAATTTTTCGAAGAAGTCAAGAGCAGTTCATTTGCTTTTCGAAATTACGGTGGTCAAGGAGGTAAAAAAGGTTCGGGAGGGTATGACGGAGACGATGGTGAATGCTCAGGTGGAGGAAGTGCGTTCTTGAATTTTTTGTCGGCTGTGACGAGGCTGATTCGTTCACCGGGTAACCCGGGATATAAAGGAGGAAAGGGGGCTATTCACTATGTGGAAACAGATGCTCTCCAGAATAGTGTTAAGTGATATTATTGTGGTTTACCCAAAGATGCCAACTGCCTTCTATGGGATACTATCGGCGTATATATTCATCATGCTAATAGCAATTAGTCCTTTTTAGGCCAAAATAAAAAGGGAGGAGAAATTTGTGTTCCCTTCCCTTTTTTATTGTCGTATCCAATCAATGAAATGAAAATCCCAGCTCTTAGAGCAAACTTTGATTTTACTCTTTGACTTCGGTCAATGTCTTAATCTGTTTCTCCAAATCATCTACTCTTTGGTTTAGAGCCTTGTTGTTCTGATTCTCCTCTATCAAGTATAATGTCAATTCTTCTATCTTTTGTAAAAGCTTAGCGTTCATTTCGCCTAACTCAATACCATTTTTTGATACTTCTTCTTCTGATGGTATCTCCGGCAAATGCCCATTCTCAATAATGTGTTTTTTCACTTCGTCTAGAGACCTAAGTTCATACCCTTCGTCAAAAACAAAATCAGCCCATCCAGTCTCACACTTGATTCTTTTAGCCCTAATAGCGCCATTAACAGACAGCTTGAAGTTTGGGTCAAGATCAGTTGCTCCGATGCCGATATTACCATATTTATCGATGCGCATGCGTTCTTCGATAGGATTATTAAACCCTGAGGACGTAGAAAACGCTAAATAGGAGTCGTTATGACCATTTGCAACAAGCTTTAATTGCGCTTTAGCTTTCCCATCGTTGGTAATTAGAAAACCTACTTCTTTGTCGTTTGTTTCACCTTTTGCTACGATTGATACTCTTTCAGAGGCTAAATTCTCCTCATTAGATATGACAAAGGTATTCACCTTTAATTCACCATTCATTTGTAGCTTAGACTGAGGGTCTATCATGTCATTCCCAATCCCGATATTTCCATTTTGTTTAATAGTCAGTCTGGTAGAAAGACTTGAACCATTTCCGGTTTGAAAACGTATGTCGTTGTTTTTAGATGTTCCTGCAGCTCTATTTCGGATATAAAATACATGATCACCATTCTCATCTTCGTCTTGGTTGTAGTCTAAGAAGCCATCATTATCCTCAACACGCAAATTAAAATGCTCGTCTTCATCCCTACCCATTTTAACACTATTTGTTAAAGTGCCACTGTAAAACTGAGCGTTCTGACCCTGTACATTAAAATGAGTGTTTAATACCGTGGTTCCGATGCCGATATTACCATTTTTATCGATGCGCATGCGTTCTTCGATAGGATTATTAAACCCTGAGGATGTAGAAAACGCTAAATAGGAGTCGTTATGACCATTTGCAGCAAGCTTAAACTGTGCTTTGGCCTTCCCGTCGTTAGTAATTAGGAAACCTACTTCTTTGTCGTTTGTTTCGCCTTTTGCTACGATTGATACTCTTTCAGATGCTAAATTCTCCTCATTGGAAATGACAAAGGTATTCACCCTTAATTCACCATTCATTTGTAGTTTAGAATGTGGGTCTACCATGTCATTCCCAATCCCGATATTTCCATTTTCTTTAATGGTTAGCTTGGTAGATAGGCTTGAACCATTTCCGGTTTGAAAACGTATGTCGTTGTTTTTAGATGTTCCTGCAGCTCTATTTCGGATATAAAATACATGATCACCATTCTCATCTTCGTCTTGGTTGTAGTCTAAGAAGCCATCATTATCCTCAACACGCAAATTAAAATGCTCGTCTTCATTCCTACCCATTCTAACACTGTTAGTTAGAGTACCACTGTAAAACTGAGCGTTCTGACCCTTTACATTAAAATGTGCATTTAGTATCCCCGTTCCTATACCTACTTTCCCATAAGGGTCAATTACCATTCTTGTTTTTAAATCTTCAGCAGAAGAACTCGTTTTCAAGTAAATGTTGGAATGGTGTTGGTTATTGTTTTCAATTTCAATTTCTCCCCTCAACTTGTTGTCGTTAGCTACCCCCAGTCTTAGGGTTCGATATTCTCCTAACCCTCGCAATAAATAAGCCCCCCATTCTCCTTCAGAAGGATTGTCCGGAAAGTCCGCTTCATCGCTATTTCGTACTTGCGCCTGTGTAACTCCTAGCGTTACGATGAATAGTAACAAAGTTATATGATAGTTCTTCATGTTATTGACTTTAAATCCCTTACAAAGGTATGATCAGCAATCCTTAGATTAAAACTATTCTAAAAAAACCTTGATAGTGTAAAGTCGATAAAACTATCATCACGTATAAAGAAAGCAAATTCCGAAGCATCTACGTCGGTGAAGAATCTTGCTTCTAAATTGGCGCTGTAGTTGTTGCCAATTCTTCTTTGTGCCTCAACGAAATACAGTTTGGTAGTTCGCTTATAATCAAATATACCTCCTGCCAGAAACTGAGTGTCCTGTGTGTCATTAAAGCCTAGTCTCAGTCCGGTGAAGATGTCACTTTGAAGCCCTGAGAAGGCATTATTCCCCCTGTCATCATAAAGATACTCTCCAAGTAGACCAATATCGACTCCGGATCCACCAACATTACCAAATGTATATTCAAACCCAGTTGCCAGAGCGAACATGTCCTGAAACTTGTTTCTTCTGACTATCGATTCCAACTTCCAAAGAACTGGTCCAGTAGTCACCTGAACCTCAACCCCGGTTTGATTTATAATCCCGTATATGGGATCAAATGCTGATAAATCTGCGATAATTGGCTCTCTTCCGACGCCGTAGAAATGTGATATGGCAAAGTCTACTTTCCCAATATAGTGCGAATATCTTCCGGCAAAAGAAGGTCTGAATTCCTCTAAGTCATCATCTTGAAAGTCAATATCACGACTATCAAAAGCAAGCGGTACAGGTATGGTGTCGCTACCAAAGCGAAGCCGCCCTTTGATGCCTGGGAAAACAACTTTTCTATAGTAGGGGAGTGCGAACAAGTCAAACGTTCCGAGTTTGGTGAATTGCGAGAAGTGCACCATCATCTCACCAAGCTTTTGCTCTCCATCAAAGCTTTCTACTACGTCTGTTTGGTTAATGATGTCAACCAAATGTGCAGACTCAGTTTTCCCCCAATATATTTTTTTAAGCCCTATGCTTAGTTCACTATTCTCCTTTACCCCTTGCCAATATAGCTCGCGAATATCCCAGTGTGTCCGTCTATTGTCATGCTGATCCAATCGGGCAAATCCCTTAAAGTTTAGTGTTTGGTTACCATCGGCCCACTCTACGAAAAACTCAGGTGTAATAGCGGCCGATAGATAATTTCGCTCCTGTCCTACGTATCTGCCTTCTTTGAAGAAATAACGTTCACTTCCCTCTAGCTCTAAAGAAAACTCTTTGTAAGGTTTCTGGGAGAAGGTAACGGTAGACAACGAAAGAAATAAGGAAAGACATACCCATCTGATGAGCGCAGTACTGTTGATGCTGATCATTTGTGACTCAATAACTTTAATTATTTATTATAAATGCAAAGAGCTGCCAATAGCAGCTCTTTAGTTTTTCACTAAGTTATCGTCCTGCTCGCATGAGTGCGTTTTGGGTGAAGTCAGAGTCTTTTATGCCGGTTTTAAAAGCATAGTTGGAGAACACTAGTGTGGTAGACTTGTTAGACTGATGATTGACCATTTCTAATTTACCCGCTCTCCAAAATTTATCAATATAAATCTGGTAGTCCTTTGAAGTAAGGGTCTTGAGTAAGCTGTTCTTGCGGTCATAGAACTCCACTTTCTCCTGACGGTAGTTGTCTTTGTTCCAATAAACCACCTGTCTTGTATAGCCAGACTTAGGGTCAGTTGGAAATCGCTCGACTACATGACAAGGAACACCGTTAGCATCTGCTTCCTTGATATACTTATACGTGTATTTCTCTACTTCTTGGGAAGAAAGATCTTCATACGCAAATTCACTACCCATAAATGGCCCTGACTTGTTATCCGAAGATATTCGCTTCACACGTTTCAAAGCTGGTAAGTAAAGCCATTGATCATCCGGGCCGTCTCTATGTGTAAAAGTCAATGTTGCAGTGCCTTTCACGTCCCTTGGTGTTGAGAATATAACCAATGACTTGTCGCCATCCGTTTCTTGCTCCAAGGTTTTATTCTGAAGTTCTCGAGTAGTTTCCTGCCCTTGTTTGTTTCTCAATATCATCTTAAGGTTTGATTGAGTACTTTCAAACCCTTGATCAGCTTGATCCGCTAATTTTGCGATTTCAAGTCCTTTAGCCTCTGGCGACTGTGCCAGGCTGGTATTATACATGACTAAAATAGCCAGAAGAAATGATGTGATAAATTTCATTATGTTTCGTTTTCGTGTTTTCTAAAATTTAAACTGTAGCCAACTCCGGTGATTGTGCTTCTTCCGCACGCTCATCTTTTTCATCTTGCTTTCGCTTTGTTCTAAAGAGTATCAACATCGCTGGTAGCATGAAGAAGTCTAGTACCAGTGCTAAAGCGATGATTAACCCCGTAATTTTAGCCATGTCAGAGTTCAGACCAAAATTAGACTGTGCCAATACTAAGAAACCCGCTATGAGCACTACACTAGTTACGACAAGCGCTTGTCCTACTGTGGAGAAAGCATATCGAACTGAGTCTTCAGGGGAAAGTCCTAGCTCTCTTCGGGCTCTTAGATACTTTGATAAGTAGTGAACCGTATCGTCCACAATGATCCCTAGCGTCATACCGAATACAATAGAAATCCCTGTATTGATGTAGCCATAGAACAATCCCCACATACCCAAACCTGCAATGACAGGAGTAATATTTGGGATGAGGCTTATAAACCCAAACTTCGCGCTTCTAATGGCTATGCCGAGCACGATGGAAATTAAAAGTATGGCAACTCCAGTGCCTGAAATCATACTTAAAATTTGTCTTTTGGATAAATGTGCGAACATCATGGTGCTACTCACCGCTTCAGTATGCATATATTCAGGAGTATTCTCTTTCAACCATGTTTTTGACATTTCTGCCAACTCTAACATTCGCTTAGTAGGGATGTTGTTGATGGTGACGATAACTCTTGTTTCTGATTTGTCCACATTGACCTGATTATTCAAGTCTAAACCATATGGCAACGACATCTCATACAAGAATAAGAATTGAGCAGCCTCTTCACGAGTATCAGGGATTTTGAAATACTTCAGGCTATCTCCATGCATCGACTTATTTACATGACGCATAACATCTGTGAAGGCATTGACATGGATAACTTCAGGGTTAGTATACAACCATGTTTCAAATTCCTTTAGCTTCTGTAGATATTCTGGATCATTCACTCCTCCTGGTTCGGATGCTTTGAGTGCATATTCTTGTGTGTATATGCCAGTTAAGTTATCACTGATATGATCTGTGTCTGTTCTGAATGTAATGGTCTTACTAAAGTATTTGACAAACTCGTCATTGAGTTCATTTTGAAATGTCAAGAAAGAGGTGACTATAATAAACCCTGCACTCGCTAACACAACAGGACGCTTATAAGCAATTACAAACTCAGCAAGTCTTTCTAGAATTGGTGTTTTCCCCTCTTTTTCTTCCCTGGCTTTAACCCAAACAGGAAGAGCCGAAAGCATGGCAGGAAGAAGTGTTACGGAGAACAAGAATGCTGCGGTCATACCTATTGAAGTCAAGTTGCCCAAGTCTCTAAATGGAGGAGAGTCACTGGTATTCATGGATAAGAAACCGATGACAGTGGTCAAACTGGTAATGAAAACAGGCATGAAGTTTACACGAAGGCTTTCCACGATCGCCTCATTTTTTGTCAGACCCTTTCGCATGCCTTGAATAAAGGTGATCAGTATATGAATACTATCGGCGACGGCAAGCGTTAAGATAATCTGAATAAAAGATGCAGACGGAGGAGTCAGTTGGATACCAAGTGTTGCTCCAAGTCCCATTGTTGAGGCGATAGAGAAAATGATGACTAGTATAGCTGCAAATAGACCACTAAATGTTCTCGTAGATATCAGTATAGAGATGAAAACGATGAGAAACATCAAAGGAATTAAAGTGGTAACGTCTCCTTCTGAAGCTTCAAAAAATGCATTGTTCATCATAACCAGACCGGACAAGTAAGTCTTTAGTTCTGGGTTTTCCTTTTCCAGTTGATCAGTAAGCTCAACTACAAACTTTTTAATTTCCTTTTGCTCAACATCTGAAGCATCATCCGGTAGGCGAACTGTAATATTGATGGCTGTAGTAGTGGCATCTTTGTTGACGAGTCTGTTGACTATTCGACTATCTTCGATAGCAATTCGCTTGAGCTTTTCAAGTTCCGCCGAGCTTTTATCTAGCGCACCGCTTACAAAGTCGTCTACATAAAGATCATCATTTACTGCTCGCGTGTATTGAAAATTAGTTACCGCATCTACTCTACTGGAATAGGGCGTCTGCCAAGCCTCTTTAGTGGCTTTTTCAACTGCAGCCAGTGTTTTTGCATCGAAAATTGAACTCCCGTCCTTTTTTTCGATCATGATAAAGACATTGTCGTCTTTGGTGTACGTGTTTTGCAAGGCATCGTACGCGAGCAACTGTGGGTTGTCTTTGCTGAAAAACACATGATAATCTCCATTGAATTTCATCAGGCCTCCACTTGCTGCTCCAATAAATACTACGAGCGAAGCTGCGATGACCAACCATTTACGTTTAATGATTGCCTGTCCCCAGCGTTCTCCAAATTGCCGCGAACCTTCTTTTAACTTATTAGTTGAACTTGCCATGAATTGGTTATAAACGTTTTGTAAAAGATGTTTTGCTTGTCAAATATTTCGAGATCCGAAATTATGTAACTTTTGGGTTATTGCAAACGTTTCGAATGAAATAATTTTCGAAATCCGAAATATTTATTTTTTGAAACATTTAGTTTCCGGAACGTTGTGTAGATTTGAGGTTTGGATATTGTTTTTAAACAAAAAACACATGTTAATTAGCTGGAATAGATATGAGTCATTGGCTAAATAAAGCAGTTTGTATAAGAAATTAATAGTGGAATATGATCGCAGAAAATAATTTAAATAGACTTTCGGATGCTTTTGAGAAAATGATTGTGTCTATGCAGGAAGTAGATAATTTCTGTGTCCATCTCACTAAGGATATTAGTAAGCAAGACTTGTCTCTATTGAGCTATGTTGGTGGTCATGGTGACGTGATTATGCGTGATATCGTTAATTTCCTTGATGTACCCTATAGTACGGCTACTGGTATTGTCGATAAGCTGGTCCAGAATAAGTACTTGAAACGCTTTAATTCCGAAAAGGATCGCAGAACGGTTTTGGTGGGATTAACGACGGGTAAAGGACAAAAAACCTATGATTTCTTTATGACTAAAAAAATGGAGATGAGCTCTCGAATCATGTCTATTCTAAATGACCATGAACAAGAAATGTTGCTTAACCTGATGGAAAAAATCGCTCACAATATAAAAGGAAGTGAGCAAGGCGAATAAATAGTCTAATTGTATCGTTGCAGATATTCGAAGGCTAAATAAAGATAGCACCTTGCTTGTTGCCGGAAGTAACTGTAGTTTACCTATTATGACTAACCCGCTAAGAATTTCTATACCGCTTTTAGTACTTTTTGTGCTTATAAATGCTTGTACTGAAAGCTTTGAACCGCTGACCCTTCCGAACTTCCCTTCCGCTATTGGAAACGAAGACTCTCCCTTGGCGCGATATGATTGGGAGAATATGATGACCAGAGATCCTTCCTCTGGTAAAACACCGAATGATATTCAAGCCAAAGAGCATAGGTTTATCAACGAGGTAACCAACCACTTTAATGTTCAAAATGCCCGGCTTCTCGAGGACTCTCTAGCTTATCGTTTGCTTGGGCCTCATAATGTAGGAGGAAGAACCAGGGCGCTGGCTATAGATGTAACTAATGAAGATGTGATTCTGGCAGGAGGTGCTACTGGAGGGGTATGGAAATCAACGGACAGTGGTGAGACGTGGAGGAAGACCTCTACACCAAATAGTATCAATGGTGTTACGACCATCGTCCAAGATACCAGATCTGGAAAGGAAAACATATGGTATTATGGAACTGGAGAGCTGACATTTAATAGTGCCAGAGCACCAGGGGCGCCTTTTCGGGGTGATGGGATTTTTAAGTCGACTGATGGTGGGGACTCTTGGGTACATTTAGACTTTACGAGAACGGATGATGAAAGCCGATTTGACGGACTTTTTAATTATGTCTATCGCATAGTAATTGATGAGACCAATTTGGTTGAAGATGAAGTGTATGCCGCTACCATTGGTGCCATACTTAAGTCAACAGACGGAGGGCAGCATTGGGGTATATCGCTAGGTCCTGATGTTCCTATTGCTGATGAAGTTGATACCATTGATTTCAATCAATTTCGATTGGCCTTCTACAGTGACATTGTAATTGGTAAAAATGGACAGCTCATTGCCAACCTAAGTCCTTCTGGTGTTGGCGGGCAACTAGCAGATGTAAATGGCGTGTATAGGTCAGATGATGGTGATGTATGGCAAAATATTACGCCGGGTAAGCTGAATGACGAAACGGTGAGGTGGGACAGAATGGTAATGGCACTGAATAATGACGCTGATGAGCTCTACGTCTTTTATGAAAATCAACCTCCCGGCTTGATGAAGTTTAATAATGTTTCCAGTGGCAATATAGAAGCTTTATGGACGGACTTGTCCGATAACCTACCAGTGAGTCTGAATACACAGTTTTCGTACAATATGGTCATAAAGGTGCATCCTGGTAATGATGATGTTGTTTTTCTTGGTGGTACTAGCCTTTTTCGCTCAAGCGATGGGTTTCGAAGCCTATTCAGAACTGATCAGGTAGGAGGATACATTGATGTGTCCAGTCGGTTTTACCCTGGACATCATCCAGATCAGCATGAATTGGTTTTTTATAATAATCCAAATCGAATGTTGTCGGGGAATGACGGTGGAATACATTTAACGGAAAACAACTTGCTAGATTCCATCAACTGGCAAGACCGAAATAATGGATATATCACCTCTCAGTTTTACACAGTTTATCAAGAAACAAGCAAGTCAACCCATTTAGTCGGTGGGGGCACACAAGACAATGGAAGCTTTTTAAAGACTATTCGAGGAACAAATACATCTTGGAACTCCACTCTAGGTGGGGACGGTGGTTTTGGAGCGATCGCTTCAAATGGTATCACGCATTATAACTCTTTTCAAAATGGGCAAGTATTTAGACTCAACTATGACGACAAGTTTCGACTAAGAGGCTTTGCAAGAGTAGATCCAATAGGAGGTGAAGGCTATCTTTTTATTGCCCCTTTTCAGCTAAGCCCTATCAATTCAAACATGATGTTTTTAGTAGCAGGTCGAGTTATCTGGAGAAATATAAGTTTGACACAGGTTCCGGACCGCAATGTTGAACCCACTGTTGTGGGGTGGCAAGAACTTAATATCTCTAATGTCGATGCTTTGATTACGGATATCGAGGTTTCCTACCATAACCCTGATGTGCTTTACTACGGTACTAATAATGGCCGCGTCTTCAAACTGACCGGAATTAATAATGCTCGCCAGTCCGATATGACTTTAGAGCAGCTGAACATTGATTTGAATGGAGGTTATGTGAGTGATATCTCTGCGAGTCCCGCAGATGATGAAGAATTACTTGTGAGTGCTTCTAATTATGGCGTTCGGAGCGTTTTCCATAGTTCCAACGGTGGATTGACTTTTGAAGATGTCTCCGGAAATTTGGAAGAGTCCACTGACGGATCAGGAGGAGGGCCAAGCGTTCGTAGTTTGGAGATTGTACCGCTTTTAGATGGTCTTCGCTACTTTGTAGGGACTAGTTCCGGACTTTTTTCAACTTCATTACTTGATGGAAGTAATACCGTATGGACTCCAGAGTCTTCCGAGCTCATAGGGCGCTCTGTGGTGCGCATGATGGATTATCGTCCCATTGACGGTAGACTGGTGGTTGCGACTCACGGTAACGGAGTTTATGATACGTTTATACCTGATTTTCAAAGAATAAGTGTGGCAGATGGCAAGTCTAGAAATTCATTCACCATAAACCATGCCGCTCCTAACCCATTCGTACAAAACCTAAGTGTCGTCTTTGAACTGGCCAACTCTGGGCTAGTGACCGTTGAGGTTTATAACCTAGAAGGACAAAAGGTGGATGCCATTTTTAGTGGAGATCTGGATAAAGGGATTAATATGGTCACTTGGGATGGTCGTATAGGTTCAAAGGTCAATGCTCCGACGGGAGTATATGTTGTGTCAATTGCACAAGGAAAGGAAAGGAAGTCAGTACGCGTCTTTAAGCATAATTAGCATTACCAAAATGTATCGATAGCTATGGGAAATCCAAGTATGTCTAAGCTCGCTTTCCTTGCCATAATTTAGGCATTCTTTGTTAAGTTATGTATGTTGGAATGGTAAGATACCCGCAGCAGGAAGGTGACT
>CAYMST010000029.1:0-26461 GCA_964393115.1 uncultured Roseivirgaceae bacterium
GGGCTTACCATGGTGGTGATGGAAGCACACTACCTGAGAACTAAAAACCCGGTTTATGAGAAAATGACTAGGTTTTGGACTAAAATTTTCGCCGCAAACTTCTCAGTTGGCGTAGCCACTGGGATCGTCATGGAGTTTGAGTTCGGCACAAACTGGGCGACATACTCTCGGTATGTCGGCGATATATTTGGCTCTCCCCTAGCCGCGGAAGGCATTTTTGCATTTTTTCTGGAATCAGGATTCTTGGCTATTCTCTTATTTGGCTGGAATCGAGTAAGCCCAAAAATGCATTTTTTTTCTACACTAATGGTAGCCATCGGATCCATGATGTCAGCCTTTTGGATTGTCGTTGCGAACTCATGGATGCAAACACCCGCCGCTTACGAAATAGTAGGAACTGGCCTAGAAGCGCGTGCAGTCATTCAGGATTTTTGGGGAATGGTGTTTAACCCGTCGGCGATGGTGAGGTTTTTACACACACTTAACGGAGCTTTCATACAAGGCACCTTTTTGGTATTAAGCGTATCCGCTTATTATATTTTAAAAAATAAACACCTTGAGGTCGCGAAGCGGTCATTTACATTAACGCTGGGCATTGCAACCATAGTGTCCTTAGCACAGTTAGGGCTGGGCCACTGGCATGCTGATGTAGTGGCCGAATACCAACCTCTAAAGTTAGCGGCTTACGAAGGTCTATACGAAACTACTCAAGGTGCGGACTTATACATCTTTGGATTCACAGACCCTGTTACACAAAAAACGAATGGCCTAGCATTACCCGGCTTCTTAAGTTTTTTGGTTAGTGGAGATTTCAACCATGTCATCAAAGGACTTAATGATTTTGACAAATCCGAATGGCCTAATGTTGGATTAGTGTTCCAAACCTATCATATCATGGTCGGCTTGGGAATGTTCTTCATTGGTTGGACCTTATTTTCTGTTTTCATGTTACTGAGAAATCAACTCTTTAATCAAAAATGGATGCTCCGTATTTTTCAATTTTCGGTGATCCTCCCCATACTAGCTAACCAATTGGGATGGGTATCAGCAGAGGCAGGTCGACAACCCTGGATAGTTTATGGATTGTTAAAAACCTCTGAGGCGCTATCTAAAGCCGTTAGCGCAGAGGAAGTACTTGCGTCTATCATTATGTTTGCTTTTGTCTATATTTTGCTGTTCTTCATTTGGGTATATGTGCTAAATAAGGAAATCCAACACGGGCCCGAAGAGTTAGAGGCAACTCCGGAAACAGGCTATGCAAGTAAGAAGAGTAAACTTGATGTCTTTTTGGAAAAATTTGGTAACACAAAAAACTAATCTACACCCTTAAAACACGCTACACAATGGATTATCAGGTCATTTGGTATTTAATCGTCGGAATCCTTCTCATCGGTTATGCCATCCTCGATGGTTTTGACCTAGGGGTTGGGATATTACACCCTCTTGCAAAAACAGACTTTGAAAAGCGAATCATCATGAACTCTATTGGGCCTGTATGGGACGGAAATGAAGTGTGGCTAGTCACGGCTGGAGGAGCCTTGTTCGCAGCGTTTCCTGATGTGTACGCTACAGCATTTTCTGGGTTTTATATACCATTCATGCTGCTATTAGTTACCTTAATATTGCGGGCCGTAGCCATAGAGTTTAGGGGTAAGGAAGAAATGAAATGGTGGAGAGCCACCTGGGATTGGGGATTCACCCTCGGCTCCCTAGGAGCGTCATTTTTGTTTGGGCTAGCCATAGGCAACGCTGTAATCGGCATGAAAATAGGCGCGGACAAAGAGTACGCTGGCACCTTACTAGATCAGATAAATCTATATACTATCATGACGGGATTATTTAATGTCATACTATTTACCATGCATGGTGCTATTTTTTTACTCATCAAAACGGAAGGAAAATTACAGGTACGCATTAGAAACTGGGCGTTAAATGCTTTTTGGGTTTTTATCGGTGCTTATATATTAATCTCAGGGTATACGCTCTATCTAAAACCTGAAATGACCGCAAATTTTTCCTTTGGCTTACTGAAACCCGCAGCAGGTCCTATGCACCCGCTTATTGAAAACAATGAAAATATTATTTCAGTCTTCGCTTGGGTAATAGTGATACTAAACCTGCTCGCCATCTTAAATATTCACAGAAACCTCGTAAAGAAACGATTTCTGGAAGCCTTCATTAGCTCGGCTTTGTCTATAGGAGCACTAATCGGAATTTTTGCATTAGGCATTTTCCCGAACTTCTTGGTATCCAGCCTAGACCCACATTATAGCCTACATATCTATAACGCCTCTTCATCAGAAAAGACGTTAAGAACCATGTTTTATGTTGCCTTAATCGGTATTCCGTTTGTACTTTCCTACACGATCTCGATCTACTGGGTATATCGGGGAAAAACTATTATCGACGAGAACAGCTATTAAATGCTTGACTTCACAATACCTTACGATCGACATGTGAACAGCGCTTAAAAACGAAGGTGATCAAACATATAATACAAACTAATTAACGGCTTAAAATCAGAAAAATCTTCATTCGGTCTAAAAATTTCACTATCAACAGGTTAAAGCACTACTAGATAAACAACACAAATAGAGTATGGAACATCGCTCATGGTTGATTTAGAACACAACTTTTGGTAATTCGTCAATTTAGACTTTCTTTGCGCTATAATTTAACTATTATTTTACTAGCATGAAAAAGTTAATCTTGTCATTTTGCGCGTTAAGCGTATGTTTGTTTACTATTTTATCATTAGCCTCATGTGGTGATGCTGACGAATCTGACCCTTCTTTAAATCCTGAAGAGCCAAAAAGTGTTTCCGCGAAAGTTGGAGACAAAGACTTCATTATTTCATCAGCTACGGCAGGGCTGGAAGGGAAGCTACTAAATGTGTCTTTGATCGGCACAAACGGTGATTTTCTAACTATGACGCTCATTCTAGAGAATATTGAGGCACAAACAATTGAATTAAATGCTTCGTCTACAAGCGTAGTTGCTTACAGAAAAGCTGGCGCTACTAATTCATTTACCTCGAATGCGAGTACAGAAGGAGGACAGGTGATGTTAACTAAAATCGATACCGCCAGCAAGCTACTATCCGGCACGTTTACTACTGAAGTTCAACAGTCTTCTACGGGAGAAACACATCTTGTATCAGGATCATTCAATGACCTTACTATTACGGTCGGATTGGTTGATTCGATTGTAGACACCATAGAAGATGATACTGATGGAGATCCAGATAATCAAGGAGAGGATCAGGATGATGAACAACCGGAAGATGACGAAGACCAAGATGATGATATAGTAGGAAGTAATGGTAACTCAATGAGAGCAACTGTTTCTGGTGTTCCATTATTCCTATCAAGCGTAAATGCTGAACTCGTCGATGGCGTAATAAAGATAAACGGGTCAGACGCATCAGGAATTAATGAAATAAAACTTGAAATCCCTGAATCAGCAGGAGCTGAAGTTCACGAATTACCGAAAGACGGTTTTAAAGCCACCTTGGTTCAGCTGTTTAGCCTTTCGGCTTCTTCGGGATCTATAACTATTTCAGAAATTGACTTGGATGCCAAAACAGTTTCTGGAACATTTTCTTTCGTTGCTCAGGACGATTTATTTGGAAACACATCTCACAACGTAACTGGAGACTTTTCAATAACCTTCTAGTGGCGAATAATAATAAATCTTAACGGAAAGAGCACTTTTGTATTTCAAAAGTGCTCTTTCTTTATAGAATCGATTTATACGTTTGCAGAAGGGCAAGTAGTAATGATTAAACCCGGAATTTGCATTAGAAAATCTATTCCATCCATAAACCACTTTGAAATAGACACTTAACACACGCTTATTGAATCACCATAGCGCTGCTATGCCTCTTCAATATAAGCGCCTCTTTCTTTGCGTCTTATGGCTTCATTACGATCTCTAATGCAAAATCCGGGTTAAAACAGCCGTCGACTGAGCTTTTGTTTCAATGCAGGAATATTCAGTTGAAATACTCAAAAGTATTAACGAGTTGGAAGTGTACTTTAGTTCACAATCCGATTTGGAAATCAGTAAGAAAGCTTCACCAGAAAAATGGTCAAAGAAAGAAATCCTTGGGCATTTAGTTGACTCAGCCATTTATAACCTTATCCGGTTTATGGAAGTTCAATTTAAACCACTACCCTTCCAAATTGACACGTATGATCAGGACTCTTTGGTTAAAGCCAACAAATATCAGGGTTCAGATTCGGGAAAGCTCCTCGAGCTTTGGAAAGCGATGAATAGTAGAGTCATTGAGATTATCAACAATATCGATCATTCCACGGCTAAACATCAAATACTACTTCCGTCAGGAGAACTTTCCCATGTAAAATTCCTGGTGGATGATTATGTTGTTCATCTAAAACATCATGTTAAACAAATAATCGAACCATAATAAACGCTTTATATGCGTAAAACGAGATGATGGTTTCGTAAGTTTATCACATTACGGTCTAAGCTTGTTAACACTGAAAAGAGAGAATTTTATTGTATCTCAATACGCATTCATATTATAGCTACAGGTATGGCACTATATCTATCGAGCGATTGCTAGAAACGGCTAGTTCACTTGGGGTAACGAAACTTTGTCTAACAGATATCAACTCCACTTCGGGTTGTCTTAAGTTTCTTCGCGACGCTCCAAAATATGGTATTGATCCAGTAGTAGGTGTTGACTTTCGAAATGGTGCAGACCAGGTCTTCATTGGGCTTGCCAAAAACCGTAAGGGCTATCGGAAACTAAACGACTACCTGTCCTATCACAAACATCACGAAAAGCGATTCACAATACCGCAGCACCCTTTTGAACACTGCTTTTTGATATACCCCTATCGATCTCAACATAACAGAACATTGTTTGACAATGAATTTATCGGCATTAAGCCATCTGAGGTGGTCAGAACAAAACGTTCTCATCGTGAGCCAAATAAGCTGGTGGTCTTACAAACCGTCTCATTTCTTAATAAAAAAGACTTTAATGCGCACCGACTACTACGGTGCATTGACAAAAACATTATACTTAGCAGACTAGACAAATCAGAAGAAGGGCAACCTACGGATATATTCATCCCTCCTAAAGAACTTAGGTCCTATTATATCAATATCCCCAAGGCTATACATAATTCTGAAAAGATCCTAGACCAGTGCTCCATTGATATCCCACATGGAGATCGAGTATCACCAGGAAACCAAAAAGCATATACTTCTTCAGAAAATGAAGATTATCAACTAGTAAAAAAACTTGCAGTCGAAGGCGTCCCCTATCGCTACCACTCAAACACATCAGAGGTACATAATAGAATCGAGAAAGAACTAGATACAGTAGCTCAAAAAGGCTTTCTTTCGTACTTCTTAATCAACTGGGACATTTGTCGCTACGCGAGATCCAAAGGTTACTTTTATGTAGGTAGAGGAAGTGGTGCAAATAGTATACTCGCCTATCTACTGCGTATAACTGATGTTGACCCCATCGAACTCGATTTATACTTCGAAAGATTTATTAACCTCTTTAGACGGAACCCTCCTGACTTTGACATTGACTTTTCTTGGACTGATCGGGAAGACATCACACGCTATATCTTTAATTCTTTCGACAATGTTTGTTTGCTGGGGGCTTACAATACATTTAAAAAGAACTCTATTATTCGGGAAATAGGAAAAGTGCTAGGACTCCCACCTCATGAAATTGAGCGTGTACAGCGCGTAGAAGACTTTTCTTCCTTAGATAAGCTAGGAGAACAAGTATATCGTTACGGCGCATATTTAGGAGCCGATGAGAAATTTCCGAATTACGTAAGTGTGCACGCTAGCGGAATACTTATTACCCAAAACCACATCCACGATTATGCCTCTACTTTCCTGCCTCCAAAAGGTTTCTCAACGGTTGATATTGACATGCATGAAGCCGAAGACTTTGGACTTTATAAGTTTGACATCTTAAGCCAGCGTGGGCTAGGGAAAATCAAGGACGCTATAGAGATTGTCGCCCAGAACAATCCCAACGAACCGAGCATTGACATACATGATCTTGAACGGTTCAAAAAAGATGAAAAGATCAAACATCTTTTACGAAATGGGCAGTCCATAGGCTGCTTCTATGTGGAGTCCCCTGCTATGCGCATGTTGATGAAAAAGCTACGCGTAGACCACTACTTGGGATTAGTCGCAGCAAGCTCCGTAATCCGGCCTGGAGTGGCACAATCTGGGATGATGCGAGAATATATTTTACGTTTTCGACAACCGGAGCGAAGAAACGATGCTCACCCCGTTTTACAACAAATTATGCCCGAAACCTTTGGCGTGATGGTATACCAGGAAGACGTGATTAAAGTAGCACACTACTTTGCAGGACTTACCCTGGCAGAGGCAGATGTCCTGAGAAGAGGGATGTCGGGAAAGTTTAGATCGCGAGAAGAGTTTCAAGAGGTAAAAGCTAAGTTTTTCAACAATTGCATACAGAAAAACTACACCTCCGAGCTGACTCACGATATATGGAGACAAATAGAAAGTTTTGCAGGTTATGCCTTCGCAAAAGGGCACTCCGCATCATATGCCGTAGAGAGCTATCAAAGCCTATTTCTCAAGGCGCACTACCCACTAGAATTTATGGTAGCAGTCATCAACAATTTCGGAGGCTTTTACCGAACGGAGTTTTACGTTCATGAAGCGAGAATGAGTGGTGCCGAAGTAGAAGCTCCATGTGTGAATAAAAGTTTCTTTGAAACAACAATAAACGACAAGCTCATTACACTTGGTTTCCAACATATTGAAAGTCTAGAAAAACAAACTATCCATAACACCATCATTGAACGTGAAAAGAATGGACCGTTTATTGACTTTCGAGATTTTATAAATAGGGTAGAAATTTCTTTGGAACAGGTCTCCTTATTGATTCAAATAAACGCCTTTCGATTTACCGGGATACAAAAAAAGAAAATACTCTGGGACGCTAATTTCCTATTGGGACAGCAAAAAAAAACTACTCCAACACTCTCCCTTTTTCAACCAGAAACCACTAAGTATAATATTCCTGAGTTAGTGCATACAAGACTAGAAGATTACTTTGATGAGTTAGAAATACTCGGATTCCCTCTTTGCGATCCATTTGAATTAGTTAAAAAACTTCCAGATAAAGTTATCCAGGTTGAAGAAATGCCTAATTATATTAATAGGTACATAACCATGGTTGGTTATTTAGTCCATGTAAAGCGTACAAGCACTCGTCCAAAAGGAGATAAAATGTTCTTCGGAACATTTATAGACCAAAATGGAGACTTCTTAGACTCAACCCACTTCCCTTTGGTTGCTAAACAATACCCTTTTCGTGGAAAAGGTATTTATGTACTAAAAGGCAAAGTATCTGAAGAGTTTGACTTTGTTAGTCTTGATGTGGATTATATGCAAAAGCTTAACTGGAAAGACAACCCTAAATTCAGCGACAACACCTAAAAGAGCACATTGAATAATCACATCCTTAGCAAAACACAGGAATATTCATCAACGATCATTATATGTCCTCTCGCCTTTTATCAGGTTTAAGACTAAAAAAACATTACCAAAATAGATGTTTTAGGCTCATATTTATCTCGGAAGGCGAAAAACATATACACGTAGCGTTATTTTTATTAAGAGACTACAATCAGAACTTAACTTATCTCTGAATCGGACATCTTAAAGAATCCAGTCATAGAACGATAAGACCTGTTCGTCCAAAACACAGACTATGGCACAATACAACTGAAACTTAGTCCATGTCGGCGAGTACATATATATGATGATTATAAACAACTTCTAAATACAACGCTATGAGATTTTTTTTTCTGTACTTCATGGCCACGCTGGTTTCAATAAAATTAGCAGCGCAGGAGCAAGTGGCTGTTAGCTCTACATCTACCGCTATGGCGGACCCTACAATGGAACTTGACAACAAAACCAAAACAGAGACAACAAAAGAAAGCACCAACATCAACGAGGCATTAAAGCAACACAAAGTCAAAGTGTTTGTTGACAATGATCAGAAGATCTATTTTCAAAAACATGAAGACATATACCTCTGGGTATCTACTTCTGAGAGTGAGGGATCAAAGAAATATCTACTTGTTACAGATGATGGCACGAAACACTTCAGGCTAGATACTGAAGGTAAAAACACCATTCGTTCTCCTTGGGCTATAGACCCTGAAACTGGCACCTATAGAACCCCCAGAAAAGACGTTATATTTGACCTCTACGCTGACGGTATGCCTCCAACAACTATACCTATTTTATCAGGGGCACCGAAGCATTTCAAGTCCGGGAAAATGTACTATGGAAAAGGGCTTAAAATGAACTTGAAAGCCACAGAACGTGTAGCTGGTTTAGAAAACATCTATGTCTCTATGGACGGAAAAGAATATTCCCCCTATACCAATGAATTAGCCATTGACCAAGAGAATGAAAGAAGTGTATCCTACTATGCGGTGGACAACGTAGGAAATGTTGAGACGCCAAATACCAAAAACTTCATCGTTGACATCACAGCTCCAAGAACTAGATATAAAATCAATGGGATAAGTGATAATAACGTTTTATCTCCAAGGGCTACAATATCACTCTCTAGTGAAGATAACTTATCTGGAGTCAAGCATATTAAATATAAAATAGGGCAAAACGGCACCTACAAAACCTATAAAGAGCCTATTTTACTTGCGTCACTGCCTGACGGAGAGATGTTCATTAATTATTATAGTGTAGATAACGTGAGTAATACTGAATCTGTTCGTAACTCCAACGAGGACAGCGGAGAGGCAGAAACAAATATGCCTTCCAAGTTATACTTGGACAGAACACCACCTACAGTAGCTGTTAAAATCATTGGTGACCATCATAAAGCAAAATATGATTATGTATCTCCTAGAAGTAAAATTACGCTAACCGGGACAGACAATAGAGCAGGAGTAGAAAAAATAACCTATGGTATAAGTACTATATCATCTGCTAACGTCTATACATCTGAGTTTCACCTTTTGGACAAATCTGGAATTCAATATATAAACTATACTGCAATAGATAAAGTCTCCAATAAATCCAGAGCAAAGAGCAAATTGATTTATTATGATAAAAAATCACCTTCTTCTAATATCGAATTCATAGGAAAACGATATATTGATCGCGACACTCTATTTATCAACAAATCCACTCAAATCAAACTAAGTTCTGTTGAAACAGAATCGGGGCTTAAGCAAATCAATTACCAAATCGATGAACAGTCCAACGTGGAGTATACCAACCTGTTCACCATCGAAGCGGAAGGTATTCATAAGTTAAACTACTTTGGAGTTGATAAAGTAAATAACGTTGAAGTCAAGAAAGAAAAAGTCTTTATCACAGACAATACTCCTCCCACAATGGATCACACCTTTAGTATAGAGCCTATTGGAATGGAAACAATTAACGGTGAGTTATATCATATATTTCCTCGGAATGTCAAAATATACCTTGCCGCAGCTGATAGAACGACTGGCGTTAGAAGCATATGGTATAAACTCAACAATGGATCAAACAGATACAAAAACATCATCGAGTATTTTAATCCCGGAACGTTTACAGCAGAAGTATTCTCAAAAGACATGTTAGGTAATCAATCTTCAGAGATTATCAGGTTTAAAGTTATATAGCTAGCTGGAGTACCCTAAATTCAAGAAAGGCCAGAAGTATCTGGCCTTTTTTATTGTTTTCTCGAGAAGTTTATTCATTCACCTTCTTACCAACTATAGAATAATTCGTTATCCAATGCTTCCAAATCATGAAGATAATGAAATATAGAGCTAACGAATAGGTATACTTATGATTTAAATCAAAAGTCACTTGGAAATAGTTGTAGTTAATCGCTAATAGCGCATCCCTAATCATGTTTGAAAAAATAAGCGCAACAGTCCCCATTAGTATATAGATGATTTTATACATCCATTTCCCTGGAAAGCATATGATGAACCCTATATATAGCGCTAACATCTCCAGGCCATTACAACCGTGTGCTACTTTAACAGATTGTACCTCATTGATGAAAATAACATTTTCTACTCTCGTTGCCTCAAAACCGACCAAATTCAATATTACTACTGCTCCTTTAAGCACCAATCCAGTCAAAAGAATATCTACGGTTTCATCTGGTTGAATAAACTGATAATAAAGTACTTCGTAAACGATAAAAAGCACCAAGGCTTTAATCAAAAAACCTATTAAAAGCTTTCTTCTGGACATGTCCTCTTTCATTCATCAAACATTTTATTGACGTATTTATAAACCAAGCCACTGCCTTCAATTAAGAATAAAATTAATGGCTTAGCAATTATCGAATGGAACATTGATTTTACATAATTACCAAAAAAATGAAATTCAAAATATTTAAGGATCATTGCTAAAGTAGCCAAGAAAAAAACCATAGAAATTAATCCTATCATCAAAACTCTGTAAATATACTTATCTGAAAAGAACGCTACCCTTATTAAAGTCAAGTGTAGAACCAAGTATGTACCGTAATATAAAAATACACCAAGTCCACTTCTAACCTTTCCGTCCATGGTGGCAAATAGAAATTTGGATTCCACCTTAAAGTAGTCGATAGAAAAAAAATTAAAAAGTGGCTGAATCACATGAATGGTATAAAATGAAGCTAGATGATTACCAAAGATGCCCACTGTAATAATCAAAACAACAATAATGACTACTAAAAAAGATCGCTTCATAAAGAATAAACAGGTTGTAGAGCGCAATTGTCAATGGGTAGATCTCACCTTTCGTGAAACAAAGTCACTTGACACCACATAAAACAAAGCTTATAGCAATAAAAAACGGCCTCTAGGGCCGTTTTTAACAAGTACTTGAGGTCCGAAGCGGATTCGAACCGCTGTAGGAGCTTTTGCAGAGCTCTGCCTAGCCACTCGGCCATCGGACCATATAGGAGGAACGAATTCCTCCTACTTTATATTATTCACCTTGGCTTCCGCCTTCCATTTGCTGCTTAAGGGCACTTAGCGCATCAAGATCTCCTAAAGTAGATTTTTCCGAATCTCTATTAAGTTTCTTGATCGCTTCACCGTTACCACCCGCACCAGATTTTGCTTTCTTCTTTTTCTCTTCCTGCTTCTGGTACGTCATGATGTGTGAAAGTATGATTTTCTTATCTTCTTTCACAAAATCTACTACACCAAAATCGATAGATTCACCGACTTCTACGATGGTCCCATCTTCCTTCTTCAAAGTTTTTGTTGTAGCGAAGCCATCTAATCCGTATGGAAGCTCTAGAGTTGCACCTTTGTCATTTTTAGATAACACAGTACACTTGTGAACTGATCCTCTCGTAAAGACTGTTTCAAAAGTATCCCAAGGATTCTCTTCGATGTGCTTGTGACTCAACGCCAATCGTCTGTTGTCTACATCAAGCTCCATAACTACTACCTCAAGTTCCTCTCCTACCTTAACAAATTCAGACGGGTGCTTGATTTTCTTAGTCCATGATAGGTCAGATACGTGTACCAATCCATCGATACCTTCCTCTAGCTCGATAAACAAACCAAAGTTAGTTAAGTTTCTAACGACACCTGTATGTTTAGAACCCACAGCGTACTTCGTTAAAATATCTTGTTTAGTCCATGGATCTTCAGTTAACTGCTTGATCCCTAGAGACATTTTTCTTTCTTCTCTATCTAGTGTTAGTACTACAGACTCAAGCTCATCACCGATACTTATAAAGTCTTGAGGATTTCTTAAATGTTGCGACCATGACATCTCTGACACGTGGATCAATCCCTCTACACCTGGTATTAACTCTAGGAAAGCACCGTAGTCAGCAACATTAACTATTTTACCTTTAACTCTAGAACCGACATCAACAGTTGTATCCAAAGCATCCCAAGGGTGAGCAGTTAATTGCTTCATACCTAGGGATATTCTGCGCTTGTCGTCGTCAAAATCAAGTACTACTACATTAACTTTCTCGTCAAGCTTTAATACCTCTTCAGGATGATTAATACGACCCCAAGAGATATCCGTGATGTGCAATAATCCATCAACACCTCCAAGATCGATGAATACACCGAAGTTGGTCATGTTTTTGATTACACCTTCAAGAACTTGTCCTTTTTCGAGGTTTTCAAGAATAGTTGCTTTCTGTTTTTCAAGATCCTTCTCAATTAAGACTTTGTGCGATACTACTACGTTGTCATTCGTGTAGTTGATCTTCACAACCTTAACCTCCATTTTCTTACCTACGAAAACATCAAAGTCTCGAATTGGCTTAACGTCGATCTGCGAACCAGGCAAGAATGCTTCAACGCCATAAACGTCTACGATCAATCCACCTTTGGTTCTTCTCTTCACCATACCCTCAATAACCTCATCAGTATCAAGAGCACTTTGTATTCTTTCCCAAGCATGAACAATTTTAGCCTTTCTTCTGGATAGTACCAGCTGACCATTTTTGTCTTCCTGCTCTTCTACGTATACTTCTACTTCGTCACCAACTTTCAAGTCAGGATTATCTCTAAATTCCGATAACGAAACCAATCCATCCGACTTGAATCCTATGTTTACGATGACATCACGATTGCTGATACCAACAACCACACCCTTTATAACTTCTTTTTCAGCTATCGTATTAAGAGTTTCTTCATACATTTTGGCCATCTCGGCCTTTTGATCGGAAGAATACGCATCACTGAAACCTGAGGTAGACTCACTATCCCAATCGAAATCATCTGGATTGTGAACCAACTCAACTGGCGCTTCAGGTGCTTTTTTCGGTTCACCTGAACCCGATGCTTCTTGAGTTTCCTTAGAAGCTTCTTCGCTAGCCTGAGCAGCCACCTCTTCGACTGGTGCTTCAGCTTTACTCTCTTCAACTACTGGTGCAGCTGAATTTTCCAACTCTTGTTTATTTTCTTCTTCCATGTATGAAAAAAAGACCCTAAAAACCACTGAATCCCACGGATCAAAAAGGAAACAGCTTTAAAGATTTCTAAAATCTGAGACCATTATAATCTCAGCCTGTTCACCCGAACAGGAGCGCAAAAATACTCATTTATTAGAATAAACCAGAGAATCATCCCTATTTTTCCAAAAGTTTCAAAAAGCTAATGGATAAAAAAACATTTAATTTTAAGCAATTCACTGTACTTCAGAGCGATGCATCCATGAAGATCTCCTCCGAAGCCTGCATCCTTGGAGCTGTAGTACCCGTGACTTCTTCACATAGGGTATTAGACATTGGTGCGGGTACTGGCGTTTTATCATTAATGCTTGCGCAAAGGACTAATGCGAATATTGATGCCATTGAAATAGATCGCAAAAACTTTGATATCTGCAAGGCAAACTTTGAGCAAAGTAAATGGTATACAAGACTCACACCAATACACCATGATATTCGTACAGTATCATTATCCCCAAAATATGATTTAATTATTTCCAATCCACCTTTTTTTAACAAACAACTTACTTCACCGTCCAACAGAAAAAACACTGCGAGGCATTGTGCTGACCTAAGTCTTAATGAGTTGCTGTATTCGGTAAAGCAGCATATTTCGGACTTCGGTTATTTCTATACGTTATTACCCGAATGGGAAGAAGCAGCTTTTTGTACCGAAGCTAAATCAGTAGGATTGTTTCCTTTCTATCAAATGAGCATACATCATAGTCCAAAAGGCCGGCTTATTAGAAAAATAATTGGGTTATCGAAGTTGAAAAGCAGGCCTGAAGAAACTCATTCCCTGTTTATAAGAAAAGAAGACGGAAATTACCATGAGCAATTCAAGGCTTTACTTCAAGATTATTTCATCATCTTCTAAATTTGCGATCCAAATTTCATTTAGAAGCTGAAAAACATGGAAAGACCTGAGTTTGACAACATATTTATGGATCTTGCTATTAACCTTGCGAAAAGGTCTCATTGCATAAAAAGACATGTTGGCGCAGTGCTGGTTAAGGACACCAGAATCATCAGTATTGGCTATAATGGCCCTCCGTCCGGCACTCATAATTGTGATGAAGAGTTCCCTGAAGATGGCTGCCCTAGAGACTCTAAGGGAAGCTGTTACCTAGCACTACACGCAGAGCAAAATGCAATTCTATATGCCGTCAAAAACAACTCATCGGTAGAGGGAGCTACAGTTTACGTGACGCTTTCACCATGTATAGCTTGTGCTAGAGTTATGTTTAGCATGGGTATTTCCAAAGTCATCTACTTGAATTCATATGCTGAATACAAGGGAATTGAGAAAGACGAAGGAGTAGAATTCCTAAGGAAATTTGGAGTAGAAGCTGTGAAATTTAATGGCGACCTAAGTTTGACCAACACCGATGATGCGCTGATTTAGCATAGCATATGCTGTCAAAAACGTTTTATATAACATCCACTAATCGTGAAAGCTCAATAGACATTAACTTCTCTCTCCAACTCTATACCAAACTTTTCCAATACTGAGGCGGTAATATCCTGAGAAAGGTTATAAACTTCTTTTCCTGTTGCGTTAGAAAAATTCACTAGCACAAGTGCTTGTTTGTTGTGAACCCCAACATTTCCAAATTGCTTACCTTTCCATCCACACTGCTCAACCAACCAACCTGCCGGAACTTTAACATGCAGCTGATCAATATCATAGTATGGCACATCAGGATACTGCATTTTAAGAATTTCAAAGATCGGGCGTTGTATGATAGGGTTTTTAAAAAAACTACCTGCATTCCCTAACTGATTGGGATCTGGAAGTTTTGATTTTCGAATGCTAATCACCGCATTGCTAACGTCTTGAGGTGTAGGTGTGGTAATGTTGTTTTCTCGCAAAACGTCAGATATATTACCGTAATCTATGTTAACCGATTGGGCTTTTCTCAACTGAAGAGTAACAGAAGTAATAAAATACTTATTCTTTGCCTCATGTTTAAAGATACTATCCCTGTATCCGAAACCACAATCCGCCTTTTTAAATAACTCTTCTCTACCGGTGAGTAAGTTGATCGCCGTTAAAGAGTGAAAGAAGTCTTTTAACTCGACTCCATACGCTCCAATATTTTGGATTGGAGCAGCACCTACTGTACCTGGAATCAAGGATAAATTTTCTAAGCCAAAGTAGTTTCTATTTAGAGTGTAGAGCACAAAATCATGCCAAATTTCCCCAGACCCAACTTTTAGCCAGGCAGAGTCTTTGTCTTCACGTAGTACTTCGATACCCCTAATCTCATTTTTGATAATAAGGCCTTCATAGTTTCTTAAAAAAAGTATATTCGAACCACCTCCTAAGATCAATGAATCATGTCTATGAAAAACGGGATGTTCTAGGATTTCCTGTAAGTCCTCGCTACTATAAATTTCCGCGAAGTAATCAGCATAAACATCTATATCGAAGGTATTGAGTGCTCTAAGTGACTCCTTTTCCCTAATAATCATTCTATAATTCTAATTTTAGCAAATTTAAGCAACAAGGTTTTCTCTCCCGCTGCTTCAAACTTCACAAGAGCCTTTTGGTTTGTCCCTTCAAAATCTAGCTTTTCAACCTGACCAAACCCAAACTTTGGATGCTCGACTCTTTGACCTTCACGAATATTGGATAGGTCACTAGGCTTAAAATCTATAGATGGCTTGTGAACGGAAGCAGTCGAAAATTTCCTTGAGTTGGAAGACCGCATATTGTTCACAAAGTTCTTCGTATAGTATCCCATGGCTGAAGAAGAGTTATCAGGATTACCCCATTTTTGATTGACCTGAAGATAACTTCTGTCAATATCTTCTACAAACCGGCTTACCTCACAAGTCTTCAATCTACCAAAACGGTATCTACTCAACGCATAACTCAAATAAAGCTTACGCTTAGCACGTGTAATGGCGACATAAAACAAACGTCTTTCCTCTTCCAAATCCTCTCTACTGCTAAGCATCATCTGAGAAGGAAACAGATCCTCTTCTAGCCCAACAATAAAGACATATTCAAACTCAAGTCCCTTGGACATGTGAATGGTCATCAAAGTCACCACATCTTCTCCGTCTTGAGAGCGGTCCTGATCTGTTATTAACGCTACCTCCTGAAGAAAAGCTCCTAGTTGGATCTCCACATTTTCGTCGTTATCTACGAACTCTTTAATGGCATTTAAAAGTTCTTGAACGTTTTCATAGCGGTTAACACCTTCTATAGTCTTATCCGCATAAAGCTCCTTGAGCAGTCCTGAGGTCTTCGCGATATGAGTCGCAGCCTCGAAAGCGTCTTTTTGCTCGACCACGATTTCAAAACTCTTTATAAGTGTCACAAAATCAGCGATTGATCCAGCAACACGCCCTCCCATAAAGTTGGTGATGTTACTCATCACCTCCCAAATCGACAATCCTTGTTCCTCAGCCCAAACCACTATTTTACTCATAGTAGTTTCTCCAATTCCCCGCTTTGGCAAGTTGATAATTCTCCTTAGTGCCTGTTCATCGTTTTTATTGGTAACAAATCTGAGATAGGCCAGCAGGTCCTTTATTTCCTTTCGTTGGTAGAAGCTCAGCCCCCCGACAATCTTGTACGGAATATTGTTTCTTCTTAATGCCTCTTCAATCGCCCTGGATTGGCTGTTAGTTCGGTATAAGATCGCAAAGTCTGTATTAGGCAGTTTATGATGTTGCTTCTCCTCAAAAATAGCTGACGCTACAAGCTTGCCTTCTTCGTTATCAGATGTCGCCTTGATCAGTTGAATCAGATCCCCATCATGATTACTCGTCCAAACAGTTTTTTGTAACTGCCCCTTGTTTTTGGCAATAAGCGAGTTCGCAGCATTTACAATTGTCTTGGTAGATCGATAGTTCTGCTCAAGCTTAATAGTACGTACCGAAGGATAGTCTTTCTCAAAATTCAATATGTTTTGAATATTTGCCCCCCTAAAGGCATAAATACTTTGAGCATCATCCCCTACCACACAAATATTCTCCCTTACGGCGGCAAGCTTCTTGGTAATCAAGTATTGTGAAACATTCGTGTCTTGAAACTCATCCACTAAGATAAACTGAAACCGCTGTTGGTACTTATTAAGTACATCTATGTGATCCCTAAAAAGGACATTTGTATTGTAAAGTAGATCATCAAAATCCATAGCATCCGCTTTGAAGCACCTTTCCACGTAAGCCTTATAAAGCTTGCCCATATGAGGTTTCCCATTTTCCTGATCATCGGAAGCATATATAGGATTTCGATTATACTCTTGCCATGAAACTAGTCGGTTTTTAGCTCCACTAATTCTATTCAACACCACGTTAGGCTTATAGACTTTATCATCAAGCCCCATTTCCTTAACGATATTCTTGATTAACGATTTAGAGTCATCGGTATCGTAGATGGTAAAGTTCGCTGGGTATCCCAAACGTGTTCCTTCAGCTCGCAAAATACGGGCAAAAACAGAGTGAAAAGTCCCCATCCATAAGTTTCTCGCCTCGTTACCTACCACTTGCTCTATACGGTGACGCATTTCGCTTGCTGCTTTGTTGGTAAACGTTAGTGCCAATATATTAAACGAATCAACCTGATGGGCTCTTATAAGATGAGCAATACGAAAAGTAAGAACTCTCGTTTTCCCTGATCCAGCACCGGCTATTAGCATACAAGGCCCCTCTGTATTGATAACACCTTCGTATTGTGCTTCGTTTAGCCCTTCTAAATAGTCAAAACCTTCTTGTAACATTTCAACCGCAATTTAGCAGAAGTAGACGTAACAACCAGTAACCTACAGACAATGAAAAAACTACAAATACCTCAATTTTCAACACCAATAATTTTCAGAAATCGAATTTCTCGGTATAACGGATTACAATCTCTTCAATAGCCCAAAAAACAACCTTTTCAGGCAATGTTAATTATTAGAAAAGTACAATTTAAACAGAAAAATGATTTACAGAAGAAAATGATTACTTTGTAGATCAAATCGACTCATTCGTCTAAGGAATGATACAGTTTACGATGAAATCACTACTTTAGTAAGACATGAACTAAACAGGTGTATGAATATGAAAGCGTTAACCAAAAAGAACCAAGAGGAAAAAATGATAAAATTGTTGACTTTGTTCGCTGGAGGCATTCTTGCACTGGCTGTAATCAACGTTTTTACATTGTAAGCTAAATTGAACAAATTCAAAACTCTTGGATTTGTTCAATTTTTACTGTTCAAAACAAAATTCACAAATTTAATTTGTGTCTCCGAGCAGCCCTGATTACTACTCCACATATTCATCAGTGATAAGCGTATAGTCCACAAGTTCTTGGTCGGTAGCCAAAATAAATACGACCATCCCTAGTAGTGTCAGTAACCAAAAAACGAAATGAGCTGTACGGTTTTCTACCTTCCAAATAAGGAAAATCAAATGTACGGCGATCATTACAAACTTTAAGGACTGGTCTGCAACGGTGAACCCGGAAATAAAAATATCATGAAATACACTTACTAAAATTACTGCAGCAGAAATCCTAAAGAACCAAGGCCACTGCTCATAGTAGTATTTGTCAAGATCCGTCACCCCGCTTTTACCTCCAGTTGGGAATATCATACGGGCTAAAAAAAACAAAAGAATAGGGTATAAAGTAACGCCCATTATCGTCAGTAGGGTCCATTGCTTTACGTGAGTGGCGTATTGGTAGTTATAAAACCACTCTTGCATTAGGTTGAGAAATGTTGACAAAATGACAAGATTCAGCGTCTTGCTCATCTTGACGTTTTTAATATTCGCGATGATATCGGCCATTCCCGTTAGGATTTGCGTCATACCTAATCCTGTAATGAGAGAGGTTACTACGACTACGTATTCAAATGGATCCATTTCTTTATTTAAATAAAGTCAATTTCTTCTGTGAACGGAAAGCGCATAAAAAAGATCACTACCTCACTGACACTCTTTCTTCCATTGATTATATCATAAATAGACTCAGTGATTGGGGTCCTCAGCTTATACGACCTTACAAGCTCGTGAATGATGTCAATGGTATGAAGTCCTTCGGCTACTTCGTCCATAGATGCCACAATATCTTTAATTTTCTCTCCTTTCCCAAGCCTATACCCAACCGAAAAGTTACGGCTCAAAGGGGAAGAACATGTAGCTATTAAATCACCTACTCCTGCCAAACCCAAAAACGCATTCACATTGCCACCAAGTGCCTTACCAATATGAATCATCTCAACCATTCCTCTACTTATCAGCAATGATCTGGCATTCTCTCCAAAGCCCCTACCTTCTAACATACCTGCCCCTATGGCCAGAATATTTTTTAGAATACCGCAAAGCTCTACTCCAATGAGGTCCTTACTTCCATAGACTAAAAAGCGATCATTACGCAATAGCTGTTGTCCTATATCAATAACTTCATCAAAATGGCTAGCAATAACCGTAGCTGCAGGAAGCTTCATAGCAAGCTCTTTGGCTAAATTAGGGCCTGCCATGCAGCCAACCCGGACCACAGAAGACTCCTCAATTATCACCTCACTCATGGTTTTAACATGCTCACGAGAGAGCTTCCAACTATCGCTCCCTGGGCGATAAAGATCTAACCCTTTCGTACAGTGAATGAGAATATGGTAAGGTTTAAGATATGGAGAGAGAGACACCATCAACTTTCGAAAGTTCTCTGCCGGCACCACGGGAAAAATAACATCACACGCCGTTGCTATTTTCTCTAGGTCATTGACCACCTCCACTCGATCATGAAGTTCATAATCTTCCATGGACCGTGATCCCGCCATTTTCCGAGCTTTTTCAGGGTTCCTTACATATAGTAATACCTTACTGTTCTCCGCCAAAAGGTTAGCAACGGTAGTTCCAAAGCTACCGCCTCCAGCCACCGCCACAGGCTTACTTGTCCCTTTTCGTTTAGAACTGATCTTCAAGGCCATAGCCTAACAACCGATTGTGATAGTAATACAAATTATTCATATGGGTAACCTGAATATGCTTATTCCGAATCACCTTCAACGGCTTTTTAGCATGATAAATACCTAAATTCTTAAGCCCATGCTTAATCACGAGATTAATATCTCCATTCAAGTGATTCGCTACATCAGCTTTCCCTTGATCTTTTAATTCAAAAATACGATTTCGAACCTTCTCGCAAGCCTGACAGAACTCATCAAATGGCAGACGTACTTCTTCATCCGGAAGTCTCAATAAGCTATACAGATCCAGATCTTTATGCTTAACCCTAATCATCTCAAAAGCAACAAAGGCAATTAAATGACTGGAGAACACCCGATTATAGCGATGATATGAATCTACAATTTTCTTAGAAAGAATTCTTATGTACTCCCCTTCTCGCTGTCTATCCTCGGTTATTTCTCCGTTCGAAACAAAGTAATCCCGTGTATGGATGCGCTTCCCGCTTTTATCATAACTATGCCCGTCATTATCCACTGGGTTACCAAGTATATCCATTGCCTTGCCAACGCTAACCGAGATCGAAGATCCCTTGGTAAAGAAATTGACGAGAAAGTGAAAAATACGATATGATGTAGAATATTTATCCAGCTCCACGTAATAGCGTTCTTGACCCTGCGCTTTCAGATAATCATCGATGAGCGTTGGGGCCTCCAGAACAAAATGATAATTGATAACTACAGGTACGATAAAGATTTTATCTCCTTGCTTGCCGTATTGTACATCATTACCATACTTAAAATTATCACGTTGGGCCTCGACTGTCGTAGAAAGCAAGCCTAGCTTCAACCTGTTTTCAATACTACCAGATCTCGATCGGGTACCACCAGGAAAAAACAAGGAATGACACCCTCTTCTCATAGCCAATCTGGCGTACGTCTTCAGCACTTCCAGATAAACATGATTCTTTTTCCGCCTATCCAGCTTATAAGCCCCGAGACTATTCATAAAGTAAGCAATGAGTTTAATGTTGAATAGATTGAGACCTGCACCATAAATAAAAGGAGGCAACCCCAAAAACTGAATCACCCAACCAATCAAAATGGAGTCTAGATTACTAAAGTGGGTAGGAACCATTACAATAGTACCCTTTTGCGCTAGCGACCTAATTTGTTCCGTCTCACCAGCAACATGAATTTGATCATCTAGATCAAGCTGACGACTGAAAAAAGAAAATGGCCCTTTTATCCTAGCGGCATTCAACAACCTGGCAAATCCCAAGGTAACCATGCTCCTGGCAAACTTGTACCATGAGGGCTTGAAATTTCCGGCTATCTCATTGGCATACCTGTAGATAATGGTCTTAAGGAGAGCTTCTATTTCCTCTTTACTTTCCTTTCCATCTTCTTCGTTAAACTTCAACAGCTTTTGACGAATATTATTCCAGAAAGATTTTTCATCTCGTGGGTCGTGTGCCCAAGAGTTGCTCTTAATTCTCAGCCTCTCTTTAAACACAACTTTTTCAAGGTCAGTTTTCAATGAGTCGTGCTTTTCAGAACTTTTCAGCAACACCTCAAAGCTTTTCTCCACCACTTCATCGACAAATTCCTTTCTATGACGTGCCAATTGGACAATTGGCCACGTTTTGCTTTTTGGCAAAATGTCTTTGTACCTTCTTTTACTTAGTCTCTGTTGAAGTTTCCCCATGATATTAGGTATAAATCAAACCTCGTCGGTTCAATTTGACCGCAAAAATGCAAAAAGAAATTTTGTTTGAGACAACCTATCTTAGAGGTCTTAATTTTTTATCCAAAATTAATTGTCAAATGGCTTTTGATGAGCACCTAGCGGACAGAATTCGACATATACTGGACACAAAGAAGATCCATTACTCCGAAAAGAAGATGATGGGAGGCTTAACTTTTATGGTGGACGACAAAATGTGTATCGGAATCGTAAAAGAAGAACTCATGTGTCGTATTAACCCCGAACAACACGAAGAGGCAATATCAAAAAATGGAGTCAGAACGATGGACTTTACAAAAAGAAAAATGAGAGGATATGTATTCGTAGCACCTGAAGTGGTTGACATGGAAGCCGATTTAAACTTTTGGATAGAATTATGTTTAGCATACAATCCTATGGCTAAATCTAGTAAAAAGAAGTAACGAAAAGTAATACACTAGAAGATCATGCCAGGTGCTGGACACTTTGGCTTAATCTTGTCTTTCGAAGGTTTTCGTTTATCTCCAATCTTAAATGAGTGAATGATAGATAATTCATGTGCGCCACCAGATCTAACACTAATTCTAGAGACAGGATAATCAAAGCTATACCCGATTTTAGTTTTGTTTTTTTCAATCCCCAACATGAGTACCAAAGACTCATTATTAAAAAATTGACTCGTATTATCTTGGTCATTATTTCTTTTTATAGGCAATCCCCTATACCATATACCTCCGCTTAATGGAGCCAGAACCAGTTGAGTACCTAAATCTAACTGCTTAAATTCTCCTTGACTTCGGAAATTAAAACTCGGTGATAAGCTCCTCTCGTTTCCGGTAGGATTTCTTTCTTTGAAATGCCCAAACTGAAGTGGAATCTTTATCCCTCCGTGAACAGAAGTCTTACGCGGAAGAACTGCCTCATTATCAAAAAAAGACAAATTAGGTTCAATAACATGATGCTGTGAAACCCCAAGCCAAATATTTTTGCTGTAAAGCATACCTCCAAGTGCAATATCAGGATACCTAACCCCGAAGTCGTCTCCGAAAGCCTCTTGGGAATTTGGGTTCGCCACTCCAAACTCATCTAGCTGATCAAAGAATATAAACTGTGTGTGATCAATATCGCGAAAACCAAATGAAAACTCCACTGCCGGACGAAACACCCATTTATAGTCGACTTGAAATTCATAAGCGGCTTGAAGACCTAAGGTAGTCGTAGACAGCGCTGTTGTACCTGCTCGATCCGCATGAATGATAAACCCTAAACTTGTGTTATACTCGTCAAAGTGATTATCGATGTAAGCACTAAATGTTTCATAGCCATTATCAATAGACGACCACTGACTTCTATAGTTCACACCGAATCGTGCTAAAGGAGTCGTCCCGGCAAAAGCAGGGTTAAGATACAGTGGAGCGGCGTAGTACTGCGAAAACTGTATATCTTGAGCCATTGTAAACAGACCATTCAGCATCAAAAACCCACAAAAGAATAGCTTGCCCAACCTCATTCTATAATTTTCAATTCTTTTCACACACGATTTGCAAAGTACCACTTTCGAAAGTATTAATAAAAGTTTGAAAGTATTTATTTGCAATCAACCAGTTAGTAAAACGTTGTTAAGCCAGATGATAATATATTTGTTAGCAAATCAGGTGTAAATTTTCTTCATATGGGCAGACGCCTAGCATCAACTTTAGCGATCTTACTTTTCGCATTTCAAGTGATCTCTCAATCACTTTCTGAAGCCAATTGGTTTTTTGGAGACTCTGAGTTCAGTTTGCATTTCAACAAACAGGATCAAGAAGCTACCATTGATAACGAGCATTATGGAACGCGCTTAGACTTCAGCGACGGTTCAGTCGTTGTCAACGACGATGTCACAGGCGACCCTATCTTTTATACGGACGGAGAGGTAATTGTTGATTTATTCAACAATAATATCAATACGCTTTTCAATGGATTTGGGGCTTCCATTAACCAACCGGTTGCAGCGTTTAAAAATCCACGGGACGAAAATGAATTTTTTGTTTTGGGTAATACATCGAACAATGTAAGTCTTAGAGTAATCACCAAGCCAGACGAGATTTCCCCGATTACGGTCTCCTCCAACATCAATTTACCCGCTATTGAAGAGGCAACCGATGCCATGGTATTATTTCCACTCAATGAAGACACCTATTGTCTTGTTACACAAGACCAAGACACGCGCAACTTCAGAGTAACGTATTTCAGTGGTGTTGTGCGCTCATTTGACAGCACCAGAGTCTTTAGTATTTTTAATGATACCATCCCTAGTCTCACAGCTGAAAACTTTAGTTTTCATGCCGAATCTAGGCGCTTAGCCGTTTCACCAAGTGATTCGAACCGAAATGTGATTATTTTATCGGTAGACTCATTATCTGGATTACTGTCATATGACACCACCATATTTAACTCAGCAAACACCGAAAATTCAGGCATTGGCATTTACGATACCGAATGGTCAGTAGACGGCTCAAAACTGTATATTTCACGTTTTGGAGGAAGCTCAGGTAACAGTGGTGATGTCTTATATTTTGATTTTAACGCTAATGGAAATACCCCTTCCAGCTTACTCGGCGCAAATCTTTTTAGGAGTTATGGGTTAAAAATGGGGCCTGACAGTAGTATTTATCACTTGTATCAAGAATCTAGTGGTGGTCCTTTCTTAATGGGGCAAATCGAAAACACCAATAGAACGATTGACGGGGTAAGTTACACAGGCGGACTATTTACCAATCAAAACTTCGAAGGACGCCAGTTCCCAGAATTCGCACCTTCAAGATTTAATCGGTTTGACACCATTCGCGTCACTACCGTCAACGATTGCTATGTCGATTCTGACGACGTCGACAACATCAATTCTACCTTATTCGTCCCCACCATTTACCCGACACCAATGAATATAGAGTGGGGGTTTGGAGATAGCACTTTGAATATGTTTAGTCCAGTGGTTGACTTATCACAAGTACCGGCCATCATTACCTTGACTGTAGAACTAAATGGGTATGATTCAACAATATTCATCAATAACCCCTTACAAACTATTTCCACGGAATTAGATCTGGGAAATGACACGACGATTTGTCTCGGTGAGACCTTAGAACTAAGTGCAGAAGATCCCCAAGCCACGTCTTACAGATGGAATACCGGAGAAACAACTCCAATAATAGAGGTTGATTCAAGCGGAACGTACTGGGTCGCTGCAGACTTTAATGGATGTAGCGTATTTGACGAAATTGAAGTGGAGGTTTTTACAGATACCATTCAATCTATCAATACCTGGTACTTTGGAGACAGCGCCGGAATTGAATGGATTGATTTGCAGCCAGCACCACTCGTTGATGACAATCAAATGACAGCCATGGAGGGATGCGCTATTGTATCGGATCCTTATGGCAATGTTATGTTCTATACGAATGGGCAAACGGTTTGGAATGGCAGACATGACATCATGGAAAATGGAACAAATATTGGTGGAGATAGTCTTTCTACCCAGTCGGCCATTATTGTACCTGCTTCACACGACCCTACTATCTACTATATTTTCACTACTGATGAGGTCTACGGTGATCAAACTTATAACTTAAGACTTTCTGTGGTAGACATTAAGCTAGGAGATTTTGGTTCTGTTGTAGCCAAAGGAGTGCCCGTATTCACTCGAAGTACAGAGAGAATGACAGGCTCGGCTTCTACCTCTCCTATGCTACTCATGGCGCATGAATTTGGCAATAACTATTTTCGGTCTTATGGCATCGGAGACGATGGTATAGAAATACCAACACTAAACAACGTAGGCTCAATCCATGCCTTTAATGATGAAGATTTAAGTCAAGGTTATATGAAATTCAATAGTGAGACGGAAACTCTAGCTGTTCCACTTAGCAATGGAAACACATCGTCAATCGAACTATTCACCCTAAATGATGAGGGCGACTTTGAAGAAGCTAGGACACTAGATAATATTCCCGAGTCCATCTATGGCATTGAGTTTTCTCAAAATGGGGAAAGATTATTGGCTTCCTCTAACTCAACCATCTATCGTTTTGACTTGAGAAATGAAAACGCCACTGATCAAGAAATCATTGATTCAAGAGAAGAACTTGATGCCACGATTAGTGATATGGGGGCTATGCAAATGGGCCCTGATAATGTTATTTACATAGCACGAGAAGGGCAGTCCGTTTTGGCCTCCATATCAGGGGCCGGCGGAGAGACTATTGATAGAATTGGTTTTAATCCTAATGGTTTTCTTCTAAATGGTAGAATCAGCAGAATCGGGCTACCAAACTTCTTTCAAGACTTTTCATCCAGTCCTCCTGGAGGGGTAGCTGTTGATGCGGAGTGTTTTGGAGAGCCTGCTGTATTTACGGGTACTCAAATTACCTTTATTGACGAATACCTTTGGACATTTGGAGATGGTACCAGTGCTGATGTTAGGGACACTACCCGTGAATATGATTTCCCTGGTGAATATGGGGTTTCTCTAAATATTACGAATCGATGTGGGCTAGACACCACATTTTTTGAAACGATATTTCTTAATGAGCTAGATGCCGACTTGACACTTCCAGAGCTTGACTTCTTTTGCGATAGTCTACAAATTCTAGAACTAGAAGCTCTCCCATCGGAACAAACGACCTCCAATATTTCCTTTTTCTGGAGTACCGGAGATACATCTAGGACAATTACGGTGACCGACATTGGTCAATATGGGGTTTATGCAGAGGACACTACTGGTTGCCGAACAGAGGAAAGTTTAATTTTTGTAAGTGACGGAAGACCTGCTTTCGATTTGGGAAATGATTTATTCTATTGTCCTAACGT
>CAYMST010000030.1:0-11228 GCA_964393115.1 uncultured Roseivirgaceae bacterium
GAAAGGTAGACGATCGTTAGCGATGGTT
The DNA here is from genome assembly GCA_964393115.1 of uncultured Roseivirgaceae bacterium. Taxonomy (GTDB): domain Bacteria; phylum Bacteroidota; class Bacteroidia; order Cytophagales; family Cyclobacteriaceae; genus CAYMST01. The sequence continues at coordinate 29 of CAYMST010000030.1, forward strand.
CTCAGGATCGAAGTGTAACGAGCAGTACTCTGAAGAGGATTTGGAGAGTGGTTGGAGTCATTTTCAACTCAGAGAATATGACCCCGTTATTGGTAGATGGCTAGTGCCTGATCCTTACCGTCAATTCGCAAGTCCGTATGTTGGCATAGGAAATAATCCGATCGCATATGTTGATCCCGATGGAGGATGTGTTGATGGAAAGGGTAAATCGATTCCATGTCCAAATGGTATTCCAGAAGCAGGTAATGAAAAAACGGTGATTCTACCCGAACACGTAGAAATAGGACAAAAGCCTTTGGTTGATAGATCTTTACCTCAGTCTTTGAAAACAAGATATGATTTTGTTGAAGGCCACATGGATTTTTCTGTTAAATCCAAAATTGGGATAGTTAATAATAATGATAATTTCATCAGTGGTTTTTCATCAAATCTTAGTGCGTTGGAGCTATTTAAATTCGGTTGGAAAATGGATCATGTTGAAGGACAAGGAAGTCAAGGTGGTTATTCTCGTTATATTATGAAGAATAATGAAGTGGTTCATAGCACCGGAGTAAGGGTAGAAGGAATGGTTGATGCTAAAGCAAGTACAGAAACGATTTATAATACTACAGGGGTTGTTTCGCATAAAACCAATTTTGGCAGTGGAGCACCGTTTGTAGAGGGCAAGGTTGTCTTTGAACACTCAAATAAACATGGCCGAAGTGGATCAATCGTTGTAGGAACTCAAGAAGAATGGTCAAAATCTTTAGGCCCTTTCAGTTTAACCTTTGGTTACAATGTTTCATTACAATTTAGAACTAGCTATTAAATGTTATTTATGTTTCTTGTATGGATATCCGCAATCTTTTTGTTCTTTAGTTTAGTATATTATTCTTTTCTTAAGAGTAAAATCAACAAGATAATATGGGAGATAGACTATCTTAACCTACAGCTTAGAATGACTCCAATAGATAGGTATATTGAAATACCGAGATATTTTTTTGACTCTTTCAAGTCAAAAAGCAAAACCCAAATAGTAGATAAATACTTAATTAATTTGCAGTATAAGAGGTTAGTAGGTGAGTATAATATATTGAGAAAGCAAATTAAGATATCAATACCTGTACTTCTTTTATTCAATCTAATTTTAATGCTTATTCTAACAATTGGATTTCCTAGTGAGTCAATCGAGCTTATTCAAACTATAAAAAGATTACCTTCTCCATAATGTACCCCCTTTTGATTTAAGTCTTCAGTAAGTCTGGCGCAATGTCTTTTTGACCCGGTCAGGTTGACTTGTGTCCAGCGTAGAATATAAAAAGATAAGCCTGGTAGAGATACTAGGCTTTGTTGTTTTAGGAAGCGTAAGCTTGTTGATCCAATCCTTACAGGTTTCTTTGAGTTCGAAAATAAAACCTGTAAGGATTTCGATGACAAACTTGGTTTCACTGTCACACTTTAGCAAATCGTAACTATTGTTAAAGTTAGTAGCAGGGAAGTAGTATTTTTAATGCGGCGGTGAAACTGCGATTCTTACAAGGGAATGAGTTGCTTGAGTATCATTACAAATGATTGAATAATATGAGCACGTTTTTACACAGCCTCACACAAGTGTGTCAGAAGTAGTTAAAGGCATTTTGGTATGATAATAAATGATCTATGAGCTCTACAATAAGGGATAAGCGGTTAATTGGAGGCGTGTGTACCTGGTTAGGTGCCAAATACTTGATTAATACCAAATATTTTAGGGTTTTATTCGCTATCACCACTGTTTTCTTTGTTTCCCCAGTTTTTTTTGGAAAGGATATCTGGATTAATAAATCTATTTTCGGGTATAATATTCATGCTTTCGGGCATGTTTTTGGGGTATGTTTTTGTTCTCAGGCAGTAGCTCGACTTTCGTTAAAATTGATGTTAGAAAAGTTGTCCGAGTTCCAAACATTACTACTAAATATGCACGCTAGCATTTTGCAGGCGATTGTAAGGAAACATATTTGCGAGACGGCTTTGACTTTAGCAATACCAAAAGGTAGTATTGATCCGATCCTGACAGGTTTTATTTTCGAACTCAAAGAAACCTGTCAGGATTTCGATAACGAGCCCGAATTTTTGATGGGATTCCAAACATGCCTCTTAAGTTTTTAAATGATAGCAACCAACGCGGCCCGGGAAATGCATGACTATTGTTAAAGCTAGTACAAAATATAAGTATTTGTACTGTTATAGTAATCCTTAAACTGTCTATTCAAGTGCATCAGGTTTGACGTAAACCAATGATTGAATAAAATAGATATGCTTTGCAAAAGCGCGGTAGAAGCCTCGATCGAGTAGCCTATTGTTTTGAAGAAACGGACTCTCTAGTAGGTAATTCTATACAGCAGTGTATCTATTCTCGTAAAAGCTTTTTATTCTTTTTCATGCGCGTTAATGAACCGTTAACTACCCTCGATTATGTTGAAATCGTCATGTAGTATTGCTGGGCCCAACCAAACTAGATGCGTAATGAAAAATCGACTGATCACTCTTTTGCTTTTCATAGGCCTATCGTCCTGTTTATACCAGGAAGAAAGCCACTTGCTAATACCGGCTACCGTAAATGAAGCGAGCAAACGCTTTGAACAAAAAGGGTATAAAATGACAGGTGTTGTGAACGAATCAACGCTGAAAACCATGTTTCTAAACGATTCTGGTTATGTCGCAGCTGAAACGAAAACCTTATTTCATTACTTCCAGAATAGACTTGAGATAGAAGATGTGGCTTTCACAGGAGGAAGAAATCCCACAGAGTACATCAATAGACCTTATCATCCTGTAGCGATCTGCTATGCTATGTACCGTTTAAATATTTCTCCTGGCACCATTCATTACCAAAGGAATATAACGGATTCGGATGAGTTGGTGAGGGCAAGAGTAGAATTTCAGTCGGAGTCTTCCATACCTGCTCTTTCCGAAACAATGGCGGAGGTTCTGCTAAGGTCATATACGAATTGGCCGGTTTATCAACTTATTGAAGAGCAAGTGGCATTCGCTACGGATCAAACTTACCTAAAGCACTCTTGCGGAGGAAACGATTCTAAAATTGTCGCTACCGCAACATGGTATCCCACGTTAGGGAAGAATGGAGCATATGCTCGAGCAGTAATAGGGTGTGACGACTAGGTTCGAAACGCTCAATTCGAGTTAAAATAAGATTTACCAAAACCAATAATTTATGAAGACTAATGTACTCAGGGTATTGCTATTAATGCCCCTTTTTTCGTGTAGTGATAACGTCGAAGAAGACTTATCAGAAACAATTCCTAAAACGGTTATGGAAGCATCTAACAACTTTACTGTTGATGTAGAGCATGTTTCGGGAGATATCAATGTGCTTACGTTAAAGAAGTTTTTTGAAAAAGACTCTGGTTACAGAGCCGACGATTTTTTGGTCCTTTCAAACTATTTATATCACCGTTTAAACACAGATCTATTAGCGGTTAGCACGGGTAGGCCAGAAATAGAAAGGGATAAGTTTTTTGGACTCTTGGATAAATTGAACCTGGGTAAAACAGACCCAGAGGTGGAGGCTTTTGTATCGGTGACGGTAAATGCTTTTACCAGTATTCACTATGAATCAAATAGGGGATTAGATACCGAATATGTCACGTCTAGTGTTTCGATTCAATCAGAGGGAAGTGTAGAAGCTAATACAAGGGTAAGTGCTGGGATCTGGTGGAGGCAGAGATCAGCCTGGCCGTTTTACAGAATTACAGAGGAGTTGGTTACACAGTCTGATGATTTTGCTCAGGCTACGCACTCGTGTGGAGGTAACGATACTAAAATTACAGCGATTGCTCAATGGTTTCCGACTCTAGGTAAACCTGGAGCCTATGCACGAGCGGAAATAGGGTGTGACGATTAATCGCTTCTTGGAGCAATAAGCTCATATCAAAATGGAGGATATGGGCTTATTGATGACTACTATTATCCTTTAAACCATATTGATATATCAGTAGCTAAGATGAGTACGTGAAGGATCTTGTTACCGGTCAAGCTGGGTTTACCTCGAGTGGATAGTCACCAGAAAATATGTTTGAAGTCCCCTGTCTCCATCAGTGTTTGTCAAAATAGAGGAAAACAGAATTGTCGGTGATATATCTTGCTGCACCCCTCCCCTGCCAATATGAACAATGTGTTAATTCGCAATGGCTATCACAGTTGATAGTAAAAAGTGCCATTTGCTTGGTGCAGTTAGATAGTGGTTATATAAGTGACAACTACCTTTGATCCGGCAAAGTAGCTTACGCTGTATAGACGGTAGTAACATGTTGCTCGTGTCCTTTTTTCGTCTTGAAGTCCCCTATTATATGATGTTTGTGCAATCCCATATTGAAAAGAGTTAGGAAGATGAATGAAGTAGGCTGTCAACTTGAGTGGTGTCTATGAATTTGATAGATAAGGTGTTGGGCTGTGTTTTTTGTAGAGTAGAAGGGGGTTATTATAACCGGTTTGATAATGTAAAATTTTGTAAAATGAGTGTTTTTCAGGAGAATGTTTTTTGTCGACGGGTGAAAATCACTTTAAATTCGGGATCACTGAAAAGTTCAGTGTTGATCAAGAAAGGTCAAATGCTTTACTAACCAACTAAACAAAAATGAAACTTTTTCAATTAGCTGTAATCCTTACAGCCTTGTCGTTCTATGCGCAAGGTCAAAATTCACTTTATGTAGGCCGCTTTATTGATGGAGACCTCGAAGGCCGAATAGCTGCCTCAGGTCCTTCTGCAGAACTATCGCTGTCGAATAGGCATGCTGGTTCATTCGTCAATATTCCCACCAACGGGGAACGATGGGTGCTCTATAATTCAGGTCCGATAACTAATGGAAGGTTAACGTTTTGGACGGGGTCAAATAAACTTAGTTTGACTAAATCGAGTGACCTTTATTTAGGCCCATTAACCGATACTGTCGATTTCGGAGGTCGACTTTCATTATCAGGAAGTAATGCAGAATTATCACTTGCTAACCCTAGCGTGTCAGAATTTGTCAAAAACCCAACACAAGGAGAGCGATGGGCTATTTATAACTCAGGTCCCGCCAATGATGGACGGTTGACATTTTGGTCAGGGTCGAATAAGCTGAGTCTTACCAAAGCGGGAGACCTCTACTTAGGTCCTACAACGGGAAGTACCTCTAATGGCGGTAGGCTGTCACTATCAGGAAGTAGTGCTGAGTTGTCATTTGTCAACAGAAGCATATCGACATTTGTTGAAAACCCAACAGGAGGAGAACGATGGACGATTTATAACTCGGGCTCGGCATATGATGGACGGTTGACATTTTGGTCAGGGTCGAATAAGCTTAGCCTTACCAAAACGGGCGATCTTTATTTGGGACCAGCAGCCGGTACCACATCTAGTGGTGGTAGACTTTCACTATCTGGAAGTAGCGCTGAATTGTCATTTGTGAACAGAAGCATAACTACATTCGTCAAAAACCCAACGCAAGGAGAGCGGTGGGTCATCTATAACTCTGGTTCACCAACTGACGGTAGACTAAACTTTTGGAGTGGTGGTGACAAGGTGGTATTTACTAAAGAAGGTCATGTAGGCATCGGAACGGCTAACCCAACTGCTTTACTCACTGTTAATGGTAAGATCGAAGCGGAAGAGATAGAGTGTAAACACATTGGTGCTGATTACGTTTTTGATGAAGATTACAAGCTGAAATCTCTTGAGGACGTGGCTGAGTTTGTAGAGAAGAATCATCACCTTCCGGGTATTGCACCTGCTTCAGAAACGGAGAAAGGAGTTGACCTCGGAGTATTTACTGAAAAACTACTTGAAAAAATTGAAGAGTTAACGCTTTATACCATCGAACAGGAAAGGAAGATTAATGCGCTTCAAGCACAACTAGATGCTCAATAAGCACTTGTTCTTATAGTCATTTATATCAAGGAATTATGAGAATGAGTTTAATTGCATTCGTGCTAATGGGCATATTTGCGAATATTCATCAAGTGGCGTTTGGACAAGGGTTTTGTAGCACGCCAGATACTTCGAATATCAATATGTCACTATTCGATAAGGCTAATAGTCGATTGGCACAGATTTCGGATGAGTATATCTTACGAATTTACGTGCATGTGATCAGAAAATCTGACGGTACAGGTGGTCAAACCAGTACTGCCGTTAATCAGGGCTTGTCTATTTTGGATGCCGATTTTAATCCACTTGGGATATACTTTCAATGGGATAGTGTTATTAACTATATTGATAATGACACCTACTATTATGCTCCAGGGAGTAATATCTTCACGGTAAATAATCACATTGATGGTATTGATATATACCTATATGCAGATGAAATCGGAGGGAGTGGTTTGGCTAATGGAGTAGGCTGGTCATCTGAATTTTATGTTACCGGATCTTGGGCTGGTCGTTCACTGACTACGTCACGGGTAATGTCTCACGAAATGGGACATGTCTTGTTTTTGTGGCACACACATCACGGTTCCTCATATGAACCTTCTCGATGTCAAGAACTAGCTGATGGTTCAAATAGTAGAGAATGTGGTGATTTTGTTGAGGACACTCCGGCTGACCCCTATCTAGGTTTTAACGTAGATGAAAACTGTAATTGGTTGGGAACTGGAGTTGATGCCAATGGGGATACATATGATCCAGATACTGAACAAATAATGGCGTATACAGAGTTGAGTTGTATGAGTCGTTTGACCCCTGTTCAAGGTGCAAGAATGCGGGCGGCTATAGCGGTCTTGTCCCATTTAATTAATGCTACAGTATATAAGTCGCATGAGTGTGTGGAGCATAGATCCCTAACGGGTACTATAAGTCATGGAGATCACTATATACTAGCTTCCGACTCAATTGTTTCAACACAAAGTATAACAGAGAGTGCATATGCGTTTTATGGCGCTAGTACGTCTGTGAAAATGAATATCGGGTTCAAAGTCAGCGCGAGTGCAAGGTTTCAAGTATGGCTTTATGGTTGCTCTACTACGGGGGAAGTTGAACCGCCATCACCAGAACAAGGTTCCTCATCCTTTAAGATTAAACAGATGATGCAGCTATATCCAAACCCTGCTAAAGGCACATTTAGTATAATGATGGATAAAACTGAGTTTCCGGCTGCTTACTCTATCTATTCTATTTCGGGTAAGGTACTTCAGAAAGGAACTGTGGATCATAGAAATCAGAGTATTGAAGTGGGTGCAATTAGAAATGTGAACTTGCTCGTAAAGGTAATCGGTGCTAAAAACTCGTTTATCAGAAAGTTGATGTTGGAATAATACCATTTAGGCTATATAAGGGCGTATTAGTTTACGTCAGTGTTTTTTTCTTATTCAAGGCAAAAAATGCAGTCCTAGCAGCGCTAGGGCAAGGTTTTTTAACGAAGAAGAAGGGAAAAACAGTAGCAAAATACACGTCATTATATAGTTTAAATGGTATAATTAGGAAATCTATTTATCCAGAATGGTAGGTGTGGAATAGCTTCCGTCATTTAAGAATGCTATTCTACACCTATGTGTTTCTAATTTGTTTTATCAGCTTCCACAGAAATACTTTCTTTATCAAGGATCTGTAAAATGTTAGGATTTGCAAGAGTTTAAGTCTTGGTCTTTTTGATACTTAATCAATAGTTTACACACCATTTCAAGAGGTTTTCCGTTTAACCATGTGTCACCTGTAGTGATGTATTTATCCATCAATAAAAAAACGTGTTATGATGTCGAAGCTCAGTTTTCCCTATTGCATTGTGTTTTTATTTGCTCTTAGTAGCTCAGTTTCATCTTATGCCTCCTCCGATACAGAAAAGAAAAAGGAGCACGGGCAACTTACGGTCGAAGCTTGGTCTGGTGGTGAGTTAATTGATTTGAACGAGAAACTAACTTCTTGTCCGAGGTCATTAGAGCTTAAAGTTTCGTCCACAAACGTATCAGGTGCCTACAAAATAAGTAAAACCAAGATCGCTTTAATGAGAGCAGGTGTTGTGGTAAGAAGTTATAGCGGGGAAGAAGATATTTCGTTTTACTTGGTGGAGAATATGGTTAAGCCGAAAGACATTATCCTCATAGAGGTAGAAGAGGTACTCCACAAAAGTGAAGCAGGGGATATTTCAAAACTGGAAAACTACGAACCCAAAGTGTTGTTATTAGCTTTTGAGTGATGGTGCTCCGAGCGAATCCAGTACTATGATATGCTTTCATAGACTTTTCTAACACCATTTAGACTATATAAGGGCGTGTTAGTTTACGTTAGTATTTTTTTCTAATTCAAGGCAAAAAACGCAGTCCTAGCAGCGCTAGGGTGCGGACGGCCTACGCGGCCCGGCCAGTCAAGGCTTTTTAACGAAGAAGAAGGGAAAAACAGTAGCAAAATATACACCGTTATAGAGTTTAAATGGTATAAACTAGAGATTATGCGTTAGCTGTGATCCTATTTTGCCTTTGATATTCTTTTGGACTCATATCAAAGGCATCCTGAAAACATTTCGTAAAATATGAAGGGTATTTAAATCCGCTAGCATAACAGACTTCGGAGACCGATTTGTTAGGGTCCTTTAGCAGCTCAGTCGCATATTTGAGCCTCGTGTTCCGAATAAATTCACTGACTGTAAGCCCGGTTAGGTCTTTTATTTTCGTATATAGTTTTGTTCGGCTCATGCCCATGGCTTTCACGAACGAAGGATTGTCAAAGTTAATGTCTGACATATTATGGAGTACAATTTCCACTGCTCGTTGCAAGAATTTATCATCTATAGATAGGTCTTCATTTAAGTTTTTAATGGCATCAAACTTACCAAAGAAATGGTTGCGTAAAGCGACTCTACTCTTGATCAGATTTTTTATTCTTGCTATGAGTACTTCTTGGTGGAATGGCTTTCCAATGTAATCATCTGCGCCATGAGTAAGCCCTTCTATTTGACTATCAATAGAGGTTTTAGCAGTAAGCAAGATTATGGGTATATGACTGGTAAGTTCGTGTTCTTTAATACGTTGAAGTAGCTCTATACCGCTTAAAACAGGCATCATCACGTCACTAAGTATAAGGTCCGGTGTGAACGTAAGTGTTTTCTCCCAGCCTATTTCTCCATTTTCGGCTATTTCAACCTGAAAGTCTTGGATTAGGCATCCTTCCAGAAAATGTCTCAGGTCAGCATGGTCTTCAACAATGAGAACTTTGATCGTATTGTTTTGAGGTATCGGTGATGAGGAAGACCTATAGTCTAACTCTGTATCATCAACGTCGGTTACCAGCACGCGTGGAGCGTTATACGTGATCACCTTTTCATGTTCCAAATACTTGTCCTCAGAAACAGGCAGCGAGACGGTAAACGTGGTGCCAGTTGTGCCAGCGCTCTTCTGTGCATTGCTCTTTACGGTGATTTGGCCATGGTGGAGTTCTACGAGCTCTTTTACCAGTGCTAGGCCAATACCACTGCTTTGTACGGTGCTATCCGCAGTATTACTTTGGAAAAAACGATCGAAGATTAAAGATAGTTTATCATCCTCAATTCCTACGCCCGTATCATGGACTACCAGTTTGGCGATGGCGTCATGATAAGAAATCGAAATTTCGATTTTGTCATCTTTGGCCGTGAATTTAAACGCATTTGAAAGGAGGTTATACATGACTTTCTCAATGATTTCATGATCAAACCACATGGGGACTTCGTTTCGGTTACCGGTAACGGAAAAAGTGATGCTCTTATTTTCGGCTTGTAGTCGAAAGCGTTCTGCAACTTCAGTCACCGCAGATAATAGGTTCCCTTTGCAAACCTTCAAGGGATATGAGTTGTTGTCAACTTTGCGTATGTCGAGTAGCTGATTTACCAAATCCAGTAGTCGATTGGCATTTTTAGAAATAATATGAAGTGTGCTTTTTTGTTGATTTGGTACATCAGGAGCTTCCATAAGCTGACTTAGTGGCCCCAGTATTAAAGTAAGAGGTGTGCGAAATTCGTGGGATATGTTCGTAAAGAATCTTAATTTCAATTGATCTGCATGACGAAGTTGATCGGATATGTCTTTGATCTCCTTGGTTCTAGCCATTACCTTCTTTTCTAGCAATCGCTGACGTTTTTGATTTCTCATGTAATACATAGTGCCGCTGGCTATTAGACCGCAAGCGACAAGTAGGCGAAACCACCAGGTTTCCCACCAGGGAGGAAGTATTGTTATTTGAATAGATTTCCCTGGTGTGCTCCACACTCCATCATCATTACTAGCTTTAACCCTAAAAGAATAGGTGCCAGGAGATAGGTTAGTGTATGTAGCACTATGTTGATGGCCAATGTTATTCCAGTCATTTTCAAACCCCTCCATTTTGTAGGCATAGCTGTTTTTATCTGCCGAGGAGTAATTTATTGCCGCAAAGTCGATGGTCATAACGCTTTCTGTATGCTTAAGTTTAATATTAGGTAGCATACTAATATGTGATTTCATAGTAGAGGATTGCTTGGAGCTGGTAAAGTCTATGGATTTGTTAAATAACTTGAAGTCTGTAAACACTACTCGTGGAGGCCTAGTATTCAACTGGAAGTTTTTAGGATCGAAAATATTCAATCCGTTGGTGCCGCCAAAGATTAGGTCTCCATGATTGGTTCGAATCCCTACTCCAGGGCTGAACTGATTTCCTTGAAGTCCATCAGTGACATCATAATTTTTGATCGTATGTAAAGAGTCTCTTGCATTAAAGGTAATGTGTGAAATCCCTCCATTCGTACTTACCCAGAACTCATCATCGGCATACTTCACGATAGCTTGAATAGCTTCATTGGCTAGGCCAGACTCCTTATCGATCAAAAGAAAGGTCTTGTTTTTATTTTTAGAATAATAAAGTCCATCTTGAGTGCCTAAGAACAAGTTGTCGTTGTTTAGATACATGCCAAGAATGTGCCTATTTGCGAAAGGTTTATGCTTCCCATTATGAATGATGTGATTGGTCATACGTTTTTGATGAGGCCCTTTTTTATATAAACCGAATTCAGTGGCCATCCAGATAACCCCACTATCATCCTTCGCCATTGCCCCCACTTCACAGGCCTTTCGCTTAATGGTCCAAAAATCAGGTCTATGGCTAGTCTTCGTTGATTTGTTGAATTGAAATATGCCGTTTGTAGTTCCAAGGAGCAAATGGTGCAGGAGAGAACACAGAATATGGGCGTTCTTATCGCGACCCACATTTAGCTTTAGCTGAAACAGATGACTCAATCTTTAC
>CAYMST010000030.1:11238-26248 GCA_964393115.1 uncultured Roseivirgaceae bacterium
GAGGTTCGATACGGTATCTTTCAATCTGTCGCGTATTCCATTCAAACCGATGTAATCCTTCTTCCTTTCCGCTGATACCGAACCATATATCACCGTTCCTGTCTTCGTGAAAAGCAGTAATCAGGCTATGTCTATTTTCTCCAGCGGCTACGATATCCCCCATATAATGGTTGAACTCTTCCTCTAAATAATCATATAGATAAAGCCCTCCCCAATCGGTACCTATCCATAGTTGACCTCTTGAATCTTCCATGACTGCCCGGATAACACTACTTTTTAACCCCTTTGGTCCTCTTACCGTGTTGATAACCGTGATGTTTTTATTGCTTACCGAGTTGAACATACTTAGTCCGTTATGCCAGCTTCCAATCCAAATGTTTCCACGATCATCCTGATACATAGATTTTGATACGTTACTGACTAGACTGGTTTGGTCAAACTTCTGGTGTTTGAATACCTCGATATGCTCGGTTTGTAAATTAAATTTAAACAGGCCGTTTATTGTCGCCAGCCAAAGGTTACCTGCCGAGTCTTCTGCTATTTCGCGTACTACCGTGTTTTTTAATTTTTTGCATAAAGTGTTATCCGGTATCAGCCGCTGATGGGTAAGGTCGAGTTTGAGGAGTCCACTCATTCCATTTCCGAACCAAATCGAGTTGTCTGAGTCTTGGAATATACAGTCAATATAGTTTTCGTAAAGTCCCGTGGTTTGTTCGTAATGCGCTTGAACCCTTAAGGAGGTGTCCAGTACAAAAAGTCCATCCTCCATAGTACCAACAAGTACTTGATTATGGTTGGATTCAAAAAAGCAGGAAATACGTTTTCTAGTTGGCAAAAACTGTCCTGTAATTCGCCCTTTTTGATTAATCCTGATGACTCCACGTTTTACGGTACCTAGCCATAAGCGACCGTTTGCATCTTGAAATATGGAAGTAATGTCCAGGTCCATCAGTTCAGAGTTGGTAGAGTCGACCAATGGGAGGTTATTAAAAACGTGTAGGTATGGGTCGAATTTCAGCAGACCTACGTGATGACACGAAGCCCAGATACTTCCTCCTTTATCGACGAATATATCATTGATGACATCATTACCATAGGTGAGCCTAGTACTGAAGTTCGAAAAGTTGTAACCATCAAATTTTACGATGCCTTCATTTGTGGCGAGCCACATTTGCCCTAGCGTGTCTTGTGCTATGGCATTGATGGTGTTATTGGGAAGCCCATCTCCAATGTCAAAGCGTTGGAATTTAATTTTGGAGTACTCTTGAGCCGTGCTGATCAGACTGATATGAATTAGGGTAACGATAAAACTTAATTTGTTCAGCCAGCCGGAGTTAATTTCCGAATAGAGCTTTGTTGCTACTCTATCGTTTCTGATATCGTTGACAGTATAAGAACCCTGGTGCTTAGTATATAGCCTAGATCCTAAACGCATTCGGTTTTTACCATTTCTGAATTTGATGAAAATACAATTGAGCTTGTACCGAGCTGGTACCTAATATCACAAATGGTATTAGGTGAAGGATACGTCCCCAGAGCCGACGGTGTTTTACAACAAACAAGCCTTAATTTTTTAAAGATAATGCAGAAGTTTTATACAAATCGAAGCAAAAACTTCCATAAAGGGGGCAATTTGGCTTGTTTTAAGTGTGTTAGAGACACATTTTGAGATAGTAGCATTTTCTGTAAAAGAAGATGTTATTTTATTCTAAATCGATCTGATTACCGCTAATATTGGATTACATTAAGTACTTTGAGGTGAAGATCATTTTACAACTATTGATGAAAAAACTATGATATTAAGAACAAAGACTTGGAGCTTTGCTATTTTTCTTTGCCTTTTTTCTGGTTACCTAACATACGGACAGCAGATCATTCGTAGGAACATGAATATCATGCATGGCCTGTCGAATAATACAATAAATGCCATAGTACAGGATAAATATGGTTTTATTTGGATTGGAACAAAAGAGGGGCTTAACCGCTTTGATGGGAAGGAATTCAAAGTTTACAAGAATATTTATAAAGAAGAGCATACATCAGGGGTTAATCAAATTATCGCTCTGGCATTTGATCTAGATGATAATCTTTGGGTGAGTTGCAAAGAAAATGGTGTCTACAAGTATGAAATCGAGCAAAATCGCTTTACCAAAATAGACCTTGATAAGTATAAGTTTCCTACCACGTATATAAGGACTATTACTTGTGATAGTCAAGGGAACATTTGGCTTGGGTCGAACAACTCTATGTTTGCCAAGTTTGAAAAGACAAGTCAATCATGGTCAACCGCTTCTCTGGCTGAAAATGATACCGCCGAGCACATTATTCCAATTCTCAAAATGAGAGAAGATGTAGATGGTGATATATGGTTAGCTACTTCTAATGGCACTTATGTCGTAGATAGTAAATCACTGAATTACCAACGTATCGAGGTGCCACTACAGGATAATTGGCTCAATGATATCTTGGTAAGTTCCGATGGTAATACCTATTTCTTCTCCACAAAGTCTTTCGTGAGATGTAATAAGTCAGGGCATTTCGAAAGCAAGGAGATACTTTTTCTGACTCCCAAGAAGCACTTTATACCAGAGTCGATTTTAGAAGTTGGAGGAAATACGATACTTATTTCGTCCAATTTAGGGTTGTTTGAAATCAAAAAGGACGAATTGAATTTTGAAGATGATTCACCATTGGAAATGGAGGTGAAGGACAATCTAAACTTCCCTATTAAGATGCTGTATTTAGATTCTTTTGAGAATATTTGGGTAGGGGGATGGCATAATGGCATTACGTTTTTTAACTCTACCTATCTGTTTAATAGCTTTCATTTTTACAAGCCAGAAGTGGTGGGTGAAGATCCTCAAAATAGTGTGATCAGAACCATGTCATCGCTCGGAGATGATATTTGGATGGGGACTGACTGGAATGGGATCTATAGCCTGAACCTAAAAACGGGTGCGACAAAGCATTTTCTTAATAACAAGGATGACCCTAACAGCATTGCTGCCAACATCATCAAATGCATGTATAAGCCTTCTGAGGAAGAACTCTGGATTGGCTCCTATGGATTGGTTAAGTATAATGCACGCAATCAAAAATTTAAATATTATCGAATAGATGCTAATTCGAGCCGAGATATTGGAGTAGTTGATATAGTTCCATTTGAAAAAAACAAACTCCTATTAGCCACGGGAGGATACTTAGCGATCTTCGATATGAAGTTGGAAAAGGTGGTTAACAAAATCTACCTGCCCCAATTTACGGGAAGGTTTATTGTCTGTATGGAAAAGCAAAACGATAATTCCTATTGGATAGGTACAGATTATGGTATCTACTTATATGAAAAGAATAAAAATCAATTTAGAACATATCGCAACAATAAAGACGACCAAACAAGTCTGAGCCATAATTTCGTCCAGTGTTTCCGGACGGATTCTAAGGGTCGGTTATGGATTGGAACAGCAAGCGGTTTAAATGTTTATAATCCCATTTCGGATAATTTTTTGACTCTTGATAAGTCCATGGGACTTCCTAGCAATAGCGTCTTGAGTATGGAGGAGGACGAGGATGGTAATTTGTGGTGCAGTACGAATAAAGGAATATTCCGCATCAACCTAGCCAAGATTAGCTTTTCGAAAGAAGCTATCAAAGAGATACCAATGTATATTGATAACTTCAATACTAACCATGGTCTTCAGAATAGTCAGTTTTATCCTAGAAGTGTAAATAAACTGGAGGACGGAACGCTTTTGTTTGGTGCTATGAATGGTATAAACTACTTCCAGCCTTCGCAGGTCAATAAGAAGGAACAAGGTTTACATTTAGCTTTTTCGGATTTTAAGGTGTTAAATGAATCACTGGAAGTTCAGCCGGAAGGTGAAGAGAGTATCCTTAAGCAGGATATTAATTCGACCAAAAAAATCGTGCTAGACCATGATCAGTCTTTTGTTTCAGTAGATTATTTAGCGTTCAACTACCAGTTTCCCGAAAGCGTCTTATACGCATACCGCCTATTAGGGCTAGAGGATGATTGGCAATATGTGGGGAATAAGACACACGCAGACTTCAATTATTTGCCCCCGGGGAAATACACTTTTCAAGTAAAAGCGACCTTGGAAAACAAAAACTGGGAGACAGACCCCATTGAGATAAGTATCGAAATCATGCCGCCTTGGTATGCGACCATCGCATTTCGTTTGATTTACATAGTTGCGATATTCGTGGCGATTTATCTATTCATTATGATTCGAACTTCGACCCTGAGGAAGCATCAAAAGCACTTGGAGGCGGTAGTGAAATCAAGAACTGAAGAGCTCGAAGGTAAGAACGAGAAGCTGAAAGAGCAAGCTGAACATCTCGAAAACAAGAATAAGGAGATTATTGCGATTACAGAGAAGCTACATCAAGCAGATCAGATGAAGTTGCGATTCTTTACCGATATATCTCATGAACTTAAGACTCCTCTGACGTTGATATTAGGGCCTTTACAGAGTTTACTTTCCTCAAAAGATTTAGATCTCAACGCAGTAAAGAAATTGAATGCGATTAAGAAAAATGCTTCTCGACTGCTCTCTCTGCTAAACCAGATAATGGAATTCAGAAAAATTGAATCCAATATGGTAGAGTTACAGTTAGAGAAAGGGGATGTAGTGGCGTGTGCGAAAGCTGTCTATGACTCTTTTTATGAAGAATCACTTAAGAAAAACATCAGCTTTGAGTTTGAAAGTGATCAAAAGGTTATTGGTACATTCGATCAGGATAAGATTGAAAAGATACTATTTAACCTACTTTCCAATGCCTTTAAGTTCACTAAAGAGCATGAGTCAATAACCCTTAAGATCGTGTTTATTGAAAGCATGGCGGCCAGTGAAGAAGATAAGGTGGTTATGGTAGTAGAGGATACGGGTATTGGGATACCAGAGGATGAACTGGCGCAGGTATTTGAAAGGTTTTATACGAAGAACGAAACCAAGGAGACAGGTGCTATCATAGGCAGCGGAATAGGGCTAGCACTGGTTAAGAAACTAACCGAGATCCTTAATGGTACGATTAAAGTAGAAAGTAAGCTAGGTGAAGGCACACGCTTTACGGTAACCATACCATTAGCCGTACAGGGTAAACGATTTAGTCAGAATGTATTAGTCAATGGTTATGGCGATGTGAATTTAGACGATACACAAGTTGAACCGAAAATTGAAATAACCAATAAGGGCGCCAAAATATTGGTTGTAGAGGACGATGAAGACCTTTTGGAGTTTTTAGAAAATGAGCTCAGTGAACATTTTAATGTAGTTTCAGCTACAAACGGTAGTGAAGGTATCGATAAGGCCACTACAGAGTTGCCTGACTTGGTGATTAGCGATGTGATGATGCCAGTTTTGGACGGAATATCCATGTGTGATCAGCTTAAGCAAGGTTGGCAAACAGGGCATATTCCAGTAGTTTTATTAACAGCACGAGGAAAACTAAACGAGAAGATAATAGGGTTGGAAACAGGTGCTGATGCGTATATCCAAAAACCGTTTGACCTAAAGTACTTGTTAAAATATGTTGATAATATTCTGAATAACAGAAAATCACTCTTGCAGAAATTTCAGCAGTTTGAGTTTGATCCAGGGTTGGTTTATGTGAATTCTGCGGATAATGAGTTTGTGCATGAGATCTTTGAGAAAATCAATGAGAATATTTCAAATAACATGTTCAGCGTAGATACACTAGCAGACGAAATGAATATGAGCCGATCTAAACTATACAAAAAGGTACTTAAGATAACGGGAAATACTATCGGGGCACTCATTCGAGAAGCAAGGCTCAAGCGGTCTGCAGAGCTGCTAAAGTCAGGTAGATATAATATTTCTGAAGTAGCAACAATGGTTGGGTTCAACGATAGACCACAATTTGCTAGGAGCTTTAAGAACTTCTTTGGTGTAAACCCCAAAAAATTCCAGGAAACAGAACTCGCTACTCAGGGGTAGTACTTCAGGTGTTTTATCCATATCTCAGGTCCCGAATTCCAACAGGAATTCGGGACTTTTTATTTTAGCCTTAGTTATAACCTACAGTCGCTATATAAAAAAACAGCTCCTCCGGCTTAGGAGAGTTTGACTAAGTCTCCTGAGTTTACAAAACAAAAACAAGTTGGTTTCAATGTCGAAAAAATAACGTGCTGTTAGTTTTTTTGAGTCAAGGGGTTAATTCTCTATTCAAGCCATGGGTGACAGGTGACGTTCGAAAAAGGTGTATATAGTTTGTCTTAGTGCAAATTATGAATAGTTATTTCCTTCTTTTTTGATTTAAAGCAAGATAATTAGTGTTTTTACGTGGTTTTCGGTATTCGGTAGTGGTTATTTGATACTATACCTTTTTCGTATTTTTTATTCCTACGTCCAATTAAATAACACTATTGTACGAAATGTACGCTGGTGTTAGTGGGTGGGGTTTTAGTACCAGAAATGCTCCTTTCAATTTATTTTATTGCGATATCTAAAATTTATGAATCCCGCTCTGGGATATCGACTAACTAACATTAAATGATGAAAAAAGGGAATCGAATGAATTGGAGCAAAGCTCCTTTGCGGCTATGCTGCTTAGGGTTTCTGTTACTACTCGCAAGCGGTCCGTGGGTACATGCCATAGACTATGAAACAACGGTGATTGATGTGAATAAGTATCTGTATTCTGGTAGGTCTGACAACAAAAATTTACAGTTCGCATTCGGTGATTTGAATGGTGATGGCGAAATGGAATTTGTGGTAAAGGACATGAAAGGGCATCACGACCCTGCAGGTTTTAGAACCAACCAGGCAACGGTTAAACTTCGTGCCTTTAACATGCAAGGAGATTTGTTGTGGACGCATGATATGGGAACAGGGATAGAAGAAGGGGTTTGGTTTACTCCTGTTGTGTGCTATGACGTGGATGGTGATGGTAAAGATGAGGTATACACCGTTGGATCTAACGGATCCAATGGAGACTGGCCTGGTAAAGTTTATGATGCAGATTATTTTATCTATAAGCTAGACCCGATGACTGGACAAAAAGTCGATCAAAATGATTGGCCACCTCAGCAGGATAACTACTCGAATAGAAGTAGGTTTCAGCTAGCCATTGCTTACTTAGATGGCGTTAACCCTTCAGTGATAGCAGTCCAGGGAATGTATCGTGGTATTCATGCCTGGGCATATGATAAAAACTTAGATTTTATTTGGAAGTGGAGCAGTAGTCAAGAAAGTTCTAAATGCTACCGTGCTTCTTCTCATGCTGTTTTAGCGGCCGACGTTGATGATGATGGCAAGGATGAATTATACATGGGCCCTACAATCATTGATGATAATGGTAAAGGGATGTGGACAGCACCTAACTGCGGTGATGGTACCAACGCTTCGGGTGACATGGGATACGCTGGAGAGATAGACTATGATAATCCAGGAATCGAACTATGGTGGGGTGCGGAGTACTCAGGAAGAAGTACCGGTTTGTATGATGCCAGTACAGGAGCTAAACTTTGGGGTAGAAATGCTATTCCTGAGTCACAAGGGTGTTTGGCAGATGTAGACCCGAATAAAAAAGGTGTCGAAATTTATAGTAGATCTGGAATGTTCGATGCCAAAGGCAACAATATATCAAATAGCTATGGTTTTGGGGGTGGTCGACCAGTTGCAGGTTGGTTTAACGGTACGGCTTATCAGACAGTGGAAGGGCGTGATGGAGTGCCAAATACGAGAGATGGAACGCATATTGCTGTGGATATCACAGGTGACTGGAGAGAAGAACTTATCGAAGGAAATAGAAACTCAGGGAAGATTACCATCTATCGATTTACAGGCCCAACACAGATTAATCCTCCGAGACTAAGAACGGATAGACAATATCGAGTACAAGCGGCTAGAGGACATTGGGGGTCAGGATATATACAAAAAGCACTTCTTTCAAAGCGTATCACTGAGTTGACCGGTGGAGGAGACTTCTTGAACGCTAGTCCAACGAGCCTTTCTTTTGGAACGAGCGGCAGTAGCCAAAGCATGAATGTTTCTTCTAATGTTAACTGGACGGTTTCTGATAACCGCTCTTGGATTACACTTTCATCGACAAGTGGTTCTAACAATGGTAGCGTAAGCGTGACTGTATCAGAAAATACCGGGGAGAATAGTAGAACGGGAATAATTATAGTTACTGACGGCACAATTACAAGAAGTATAAACGTTACGCAGAAAGGAACACTGGTAGAGGCGTTGGAATGGTTCGAAGACTTTGAAGGGCTTTCGAATGGAGCTACTTCGGATAATGGCGAAACAGGTTGGACGACTAGTAGGACTACGGGAGGAACTTTTGGTGTACAGAATGGCAAGCTAGTGATAAATGGTTGGAGTAGCGCAGAAGGTGTTTGGACGTCTGATAATATTGATATTACGACTTCCTCTCCTGTCAACCTTTCAATTGATATAGATGATACGGATAATAACAAAGAGGCTCAAGATTATGTAAAGATTTTTTATAAACTGAATAACGGAAGTGAGGTCTTAGTGGCAGAGCGATCAGATGATATAGACGCTGAGACTATTACGGCGACAGGACTTGATGGGAATACAATTCAAATCGTGATTCGATCAATAGTGAGTTCTGATAATGAGTCGTATACATTTGATAATATAACTATTTCCAATGATGCGACACCTCTACCTCCGGTAGATGATGAGCTGTCACTTTCTACAAATACTGTTTCATTCTCAAGCAATACTGGATCCACTAATGTTAATGTGAATTCAAATATCTCATGGACAGCAAGCTCTACCGCCAGTTGGCTAACAGTTTCTCCATCTTCGGGAACCAACAATGGTGCTTTAACACTAAACACTGCTGTAAATGGTGGAGCTAACAGTCGTTCTGCTCAAGTAGTAGTATCAGGTGCGGGTTTAAGTCAAACAATTGAGGTCACGCAATCAGGTGTTTCTGAAAACTTAGCGGTTTCAAAATCTTCGCTATCATTTGGTGAAGGAGCAGAGTCGTCGTCAGTAAATGTTACTGCTAATATCGGTTGGACGGCCTCTTCTAGTCAAAGCTGGATCACGGTATCACCTGCGTCTGGTAGTAACAACGGTTCTATTAACGTGTCAGTAAGTGCTAATAATAGCACAAGTACTAGAATAGGTTCAATAGTTGTTTCGGGAGGAGCGATTACACGAACTATTGCTGTTTCTCAAGACCGCCAGACTATACCTGGTACAGACTTTTCTTGGACAGAAGATTTTACTGGTTTATCAAATGGCTCCATTTCGGATAACGGTACCACCGCATGGAGTTCATCTCGTCCTGATGGAGATTTTAATGTTCAAAATGGCGCTTTTAGGGTGACCGGGTGGAGTCAGACCCCAGGCGTATGGACTTCTGAGGTAATCGACATCTCTTCTGCTGGAAGTGTAAGCTTATCGGTTGATGTGGATGATCAGGACAACAATAAAGAAGCTAATGATTATGTCAGGATTTACTACAGGCTGAACGGTGGAAGTGAAGTATTGGTAGCTGAGAGAAACGATGATATCTCTGCAGAAACGATAACCGAAGCAGGACTTTCCGGTAATTCGATCCAGGTGATTATACACATGATCGTTAGTTCGGAAAATGAAAGTTATACAATCGATAATGTGTCGATATCAAATGGAGGAGTGACCCCTCCTCCACCAGCGGACATGTTGGAGGTTAATCCGTCAACTCTAACTTTTGGTAGTGAGGCTTTTTCAGGCCAGGTCAGTATTACTTCCAATGTCTCCTGGACCGCATCGTCTTCGCAGTCATGGCTTTCCACATCAACAACTAGTGGAAGTGGTAATGCTGCGCTGATATTATCAGCGATGGCTAATGCATCACAAAACACACGTTCGGCTGTGGTAACGATTACTGGAGCAGGGATCTTTAGAACCGTTAACGTATCACAGGCTGGGGCTATGCCTCCACCAAGTGGGAGTTTTACATGGGTAGAAGATTTTTCGGGATTATCTAATGGTGCTAAGTCGGATAATGGAGCTACAGCTTGGACTTCTACAAGAGCTTCTGGAGATTTTGATGTCCAAAACGGAACCTTCAGAACATCAGGGTGGAGTAGTGGACCTGGAGTCTGGTCTTCTGAATCTATTGATATCTCAACTGCAGGAGCGGTTAGCATATCTATAGATATTGACGATGAAGCAAATAATAAAGAGGCTGCTGATTATATAAAGGTTTATTACAAACTCAATGGTGGTAGTGAAGTGCTAATCGCTGAAAGGTCAGATGATATCTCTGCGGAAACAGTTTCTGCTTCTGGGCTCTCGGGAAATACTGTTCAGGTCATTGTGAGAGCTATTACTAGTGCGGGTAATGAATCGTATATATTTGATAATGTCACGGTGACAAATGGCAGTAGTCAACGTCAGTCTTTGACTACTGCAGTCTCACGTAGGACATCTCAGTTGTCTATCTATCCAAATCCTTCAGCATCTGGAGAATTTACAATTCAAGGTGTTTCTGGCCATGAGTTCAAGATATTATCTATGGATGGGAAGCAACTTGAAAATTATAGTAAAAAGCTGATCAATAATGATTTAGTTAAAGTAAGTGGATTGAAATCAGGTTTTTACCTGATTCAGATTCAAATGAGTGACCAGCTCGTGAGTCGAAAACTGATAGTCCAGTAGGTGATAAGACCATTTTTCTAAATAGAGTGTAAGCCTCTAAGCCGGGGTGATATAAAAAGGTCTCGGCTTAGAGGCTGTTGAACCAACATGGGAGATAAATAGGTCAAAGTATAATCTTAACCAAAGATCCTTTAGTCTAACGTTAACATTGACCTTATTAAAGATTGGTCTTAGATGGACCAAATAAATGATTATTACTGATGATGGCGCTGCCATTGTCAAGTCAAACGACTAACACTTTTATAATTTCTAAACACAACGATTATGATGCTAAAACTCTCGTTAAGTAGTCTTTTGTTGGCTTGCTGCGCCTTACTGGTTAGTGCGCAGAGCACAAGAGACCCGCTGTTATGGCCGTTTTCCAAGACTTCGCCTTGGAATATGCCTATACATACAAATGCCCAGTATATGGATGCCAGGATTAATGGCTCATCCGCTGGTAGGGTAAAAATTGATGAAGATCTAATTGTCGTTACACCAAATGAACCAAATATTCCGCTATACTACAGTGATGCGAAGTGGAAAAGAGGTGGAAATAGATGTAACCACGATAAGAGCAGAGTGATGATGAATGCTCCTATTCCTAAAAGTTGGATTTATGGCCCAAGTGAGTTCTTAGGAGCCAGACCAAACGCTCCTTTAGCAGTGGTTATGAGCGACGGCCGTACTATTAGACAAACACAGCCTTTCGCTAAGTGTGAGAATGGATTTGGTACCACAGCTTATAATAAGGCTACAGTTGACCTATTTGGTGCAGGTATCGAGGGAGCTCATGGAGGTAGTGGATTATCTGCAATAGGAGGTACAATCCGTGTTGGAGAGTTTACCGCCGGTGAAATCAAGCATGCGTTAAAAATCAACATAGAAGGTAAGAGATACCTTTCTCAGTCAAACGGTGGGTTCAGATGGCCGGCGAACGTAGCCGACTCTTACTACAAAGACCCTAATATTGGTTATGGTGGTTCTATTCCGGAAATGAGAATGGGCGCATTATTAGCACTTAGACCTCAAGACTATAACTCGGTTGTTGGTCAGCTGAAAACTACTCCTGCAAAAATTTTGGCTAAAGCCATGAGAGACTATGGTGCGTATGTAGTAGATGATACGCGTTGGGATATTTATGCTTTTGTAACTGAGCATGGTCCAAATGGTCGAGTTTATGATGAGTTCAAGGATCTTTATGGATTTGATATTGAGCTTGATGGTAATCCTTCCGGTGGCCATGTCAACAACCCACAGTGGTTGACGGATATGGAAACCATCTTTACCAATTTATTCTTGGTAAACAGTAACAATGAAAATAATGTTGGTGGTGGCCCGACTAACGAACAAGCTTTTCCTTCACAAAGATTAGCTCCAATGGCTCCAGATTTTGGTGCGTCCGGTGTGGTAAATGTTAGCTTGACCTCTCCGGCAGATAACTCTACTGTGTTTGCGGGTACAACGGTGACCTTGGAAGCAAGTGCTTCAACGAGCGAAGGAAGCATTACGAAGGTGGATTTCTTCAATGGTACTACTTTGTTGGGTAGTGATAACAATGCTCCTTTTACATATACGATTTCTAGTATTGCTTTAGGCAACTATAATTTCATAGCCAAGGCTTATAACTCCAATGGTGATGATAACACAACCACAGCAAGCAGAGTATTTGTAGTAGATCAAGGAAGTGACATTTGGTTAGAAGCGGAATGCGGAGTTGTTGGATCAAACTGGGAAACGCCATTTAATGGTTCTGCGTCGAATACCACATTTGCACAGGTGAAGTCTGGCAATAACAGTACAGGTGGTGCTCCTACGGGTGCTGCTGACAGAGTGAGCTATACTTTCAATGTTGAGAACAACGGAACTTACAACGTATTTGCCAGGGTAATTGCTCCGAATACAAGTGATGATTCGTTCTATCTAAGAATTGATGGAGGAGGCTGGAGCCAGTGGAATGGAATTCAAAATGCCACATCTTGGGCATGGAGAAAAACACCAATCACGGCTTCCCTTTCTGCTGGACAGCACACACTTGATGTGGCTTATAGAGAAGATGGTACAAGACTTGATAAGTTGGTTGTTACCACTTCAGGAACTGCTCCTGTAGGGTTGGGTGGACCTTCTTCAAACTGTGATGACACGCCACCACCACCAAGTAATAATGGACCGACTGTGAACTTGACAGCTCCAGCTGGAGGTGCTACTTTCACTGAAGGTGACAACGTCACAGTATCGGCTACGGCAAGTGATAGCGATGGATCAATCTCTAACGTAGAATTCTACGAGGGAAGCACAAAAATTGGTGAAGACGCTACGTCTCCATATAGCATTACTTGGAACAACGTGAGCGCTGGATCATATTCAATCACCGCTGTTGCTACAGATAACGATGGTGCTACAGCTACTTCTAGTGCTGCGAGTATTACAGTTAATGGATCAACTCCACCACCACCTCCGCCATCTTCTGGTGTTGTATGGGAAGAGGACTTTTCGGGTCTATCAAATGGCGCTAAATCAGACAATGGTGCGACAGCTTGGAGCTCAACCAGATCAAGTGGTTACTTTGCCGTAACAAATGGTGCTTTCCGTGTTAGCGAATGGTCTTCAGATCCTGGTGTTTGGACTTCAGAGAGCATAGATATTTCTAGTGCCGGAGATGTTAGCATTAGTTTGGATGTAGATGATGCTGATAATAACAAGGAAAACAATGACTATGTCAAGGCTTATTACAGAGTAAATGGTGGTTCTGAGCAACTTATAGGTGAAGTCAATGATGATATCAGTGCAACAACTTTGTCTAAAGGTGGTATTTCAGGGAATACATTACAGATTATAATCAGAGGAATTACAAGTTCTGGAAATGAATCTTATCTGATCGATAATATTATAGTAAGTGGTAATGTCGGAACTTCTCCTCCTGTAATGACTTATGACTTAACAGTATCTACCTCAGGAAATGGATCTGTTTCTCCCACTTCAGGAACTTTTGATGAGGGCACGGCTGTAAGTGTCTCTGCTTCGCCTGCTTCTGGATACCAATTTGATGGATGGTCAGGAGACGCGAGTGGCTCAGCTAATCCACTAACCGTAACAATGGATGCTGACAAGAATATTACAGCATCATTCTCAATGATTCCAGTAAGTAACACGCCGCCTACCGTAAGTATTACTGCTCCGGCGAATAACTCAACTATCCCAGAAGGAGATGTATTGATAACGGCTAGTGCGAGCGATAGTGATGGCTCGATCGTATTGGTAGAGTTCTACAAAGACGGAAATAAGTTTGGAGAGGACACTGATGCGATGTACACATTTACAGATGCTAATTCACCTGCCGGTACCTATGAGTACTACGTAGTGGCTACAGATGACGACGGTGCTACTACGCAGTCATCATCCATAACTGTGATTGTTGAGGCTGCAACTCCTCCACCTCCACCGCCAAGTGGTGACTTTACTGCATGGTTGGAAAACTTTGACTTAAGTAACGGAACCACCAATGATAATGGCTCAACGGCTTGGTCTAAAAGCGGAACAGGATCGATTCAAGGTGGTCAATTTACGGCTTCAAGTACCGGTGGTGAGACGCAGTGGACTTCAGAGGCAGTGGATATTTCTTCCGCGTCTTCTGTAACTATAACGTTAGTAGTTGAAGGAGCAGGTGCTATGGAGACTTCCGATTACATGAGAACTTATTACAAGCTCAATGGTGGTGCTGAAGTTCAGATTTCGAACAATACTAGCTTCTTTAGTAGAAGAACATTGACAGTTAGTGGTCTAAGCGGAAACACGCTTCAAGTAATCGCGAGGATGAAGAATAGTGCTTCTGACGAGACACATATTATTCACTCACTTTGGATAGAAGAAGGTTCTGGTAGCCCAATTCCTGAAGGAATCAGAATCATGCCTGTTGGTAACTCATTGACAAACAATAGTTCTCCTGGATATAGAGGGTTCTTATACAACAGGTTAGTGGCAAATGGTTACGATGTAGACTTCGTTGGATCTAGGTATGGCTTGCCGAGTGTCGGTGGAGATCCTGATCACTCTGGATTTGGTGGATATGTTATTGGTCCGGATGCAAGTGCTGGTGATGGCTGGGATCAGTATGGTCAAGGTAACATCTATTATCATTTGGATAAAGGACATAAGTTGATGGATAACAATCCTGACATTATCCTTTTAATGATTGGTATTAATGACTTCTTCAACTTAACGGGTAACAAGTATGACGTTGGATCACTGGGAGCTATCAGACTCGATGCCCTTGTTGGTAAGATTTACAGCATTGATCCTAATGTGACGATCCTACTATCCAATATCACGCGTGTGGCGTGGAATGCGAACTTTGCATCTGT
>CAYMST010000031.1:0-26228 GCA_964393115.1 uncultured Roseivirgaceae bacterium
AGCCAAATAGAAAAATAAATCTTTTTTTGAACCAAATTAAGTTGTAAACGTTATATGTTTACAACAAATAAAATTTTAAACAAATGAAAAAGGCAACTCTTTATTTAGTAGCATTATTTTTTGTTAGCGCTGTATTTGCGAATAGTGATCTTGGTACCGTTTCTCATAAAGTATCGGCGTCATCAAGTAAAGTAAACTGGAAGGCCCATAAGGTTACTGGTTCTCATGAAGGATTTTTAGGGGTGAAATCGGCTGAACTGGTGTATACAGATGGTTCACTTACTGGTGGTAGTTTCGTATTAGATGCTACGTCAATTACAGTTACCGACTTATCAGGTAAATACAAAGGTGATCTTGAAGGACATTTAAAGTCCCCAGATTTTTTCGCAGTAGGAGAGTATCCAGAGGCGAAATTTGTTATCACCAAAGTGGTCTCTAGAGGTGCAAAAGGTGAGTATAAAGTAGTGGGTAATTTGACGATTAAGGGCATCACCAAAGAAATCAAGTTCAACACGACGGTAGTTGAAAAAGCGGGAGCTCCAGTTAGTGCTAGTGCTGAATTTGAAGTAGATAGAACAGATTTCAACGTCAAGTATGGCTCAGGAAGCTTCTTTGATGATCTCGGTGATAAAACGATCTATGACGAGTTCGAACTTAAAATTAGCTTAGTAGTCAACTGATAGATGACTCTTATGGGTATCTAAAAAGTTACGGTTTGCTAGAATCAAACTGTAATGTGGCCCATGACCAAAGAATTTTTAATTGAAACTAAGAAATCTTGAATCCGACCAGCTCGTTACAATAGAGCTGGTTGGTATTTTTATTATGAAAATAGAGGATGCAATAAAACAAAAGGAGTTTCAAAACGATCATGTGAAAGCATCAGTGAATCTAATCTACACAGCTGAGTGGTTTAATGGACTTATTAAACAGGTACTCGATGAGTTTGGTATCACACATGTTCAGTACAATATCTTGCGCATATTAGCCGGGGCCAAAAGTCCATTATCTCCGGGAGATATCAGAAAAGTTATGATTTTCAAAAGTTCAGATATCACACGATTGATGGATAGGTTAGTGTCAAAAGGACTTATAGACCGTGTTTTATGTCCTACCAATCGTCGCAAAATGGATATCTCGATCAACAAAAATGGAGTTGGTCTTCTCGAGCAAATTGCCCCGAAAATATTACACATTACAGAGTCATCATTTGCTTCCAACTTAAGTGATCAAGAAGTAAACAGCTTTAACGATTACTTAAATAGGATAAGAAGTAATGAGTAGTCCATCTCATTAAGTTCTTATTGTTATGCACTTATTGGTTAAATCAGATCATGATGTTTGTACTATGAAGTTTCTAAAGCGCATCTTCAACGATCTGCTCGAATTCTGATTTTAGAGAAAAAGGATCACTCAACTTGCTACTTCTAATAAGATCCAAAACAAGACCTTTGTCCGCTGTTCCTGAATGCGCGGATTGTTTCATAAGCATTCCGTATGCGGCAATCGCAGCACTAAGCTTCAGGTTATCACTGGCGAACCCAAATTCTGTTAGTGTGTTATCTATAGCCTGATCAAAAGATGAACTGATATCGATGTTAGGGTATTTATAGTTAACGCTTATTGTTCCAAGATTTGTAAAGTCTTCGCGTAATTCCAGCTCATATAAGGCTGTAATGGTTTGCCCAGCACCAATTTCACCACCATCGACTGCGTCGTTTCGAAATTCGTTTTCATTCAAAGCTCTATTCTCGTATCCAATAAGTCGATAGGAAATGACCGAGTTACTGTTGAAACTTAGTTGAATCTTGGCGTCCTTAGCGACGGATAGAAGTTTGGTTTGTTCATATACAAATACTTTAAGTAGTTCATTTTCATTGTCAATAAACTCAAAATTTCCGTTACCGTGATTTGCGACTTGCTCCATGAGCGTTTCTTTACCTTCTCCGAAACCTAAGACAGTAAGAAAAATACCAGATTTACGTTTTTCAAATGCCAACGCTTTTAACGCTGGTAAATCGGTAATGCCCACATTAACACTCCATCCGTACCGACTATAATGCGGTTATTACCTCCCGAAATAAAGTTAGCTTCGGCCATTTGATAAGCAAGCTTGATGCCGTCTTCACCAGCTGTGGCACCATCAGCTTTCAGAGCATCTATTGAGGCTTTTATCTTATCCTTTTCGTCTCCTGATACCGTATTGAGATGGAGTTTAGCGTCGCCCGAATACGTGACTATGGTTAGCCGATCTATTGCTCTTAACCTATCAACTAATAAGTTCATCCCTCTTTTGAACAGTGGAAGTTTGCTATCTGGTCGCATAGAACCTGATATATCTACAAGAAACACGTAGTTACTTCCAGGGATCTGGCTGCTGGCAAAAGACCTTCCTTTGAGTCCCACTCGTAATAAGTAGTTATCCAATTTCCATGGACATGTGGAAAGTTCGCTGTTTAGACTTACATTTTCCCCTGTTGGAGGCTCAAAATAATTAAATGTGAAGTAATTGATATATTCTTCAATTCTTACTTGATTAGGAGGTACACTTCTGTTTTGGTTGACCAATCTACGCATAATAGCATAGGAGCCTCCGTCCGCGTCTATGGCGAATGTTGATTTCTGCTGATCAGTGGTCAGAACAAATGGATTCTCCATGATTTCTTGCCCTCCTAAATTTGGTACTTTGAGTGTAAAGTCATTCGGATCAGTTGGTGAGGGAGAATCACTGTCATCAGAAGATGAACAAGATATTAGAATAGAAGAACATAAGGCCAGATAAAGCAGTTTCAAAAGAGTTTTCATAAATATTAAAGTATGTCGACAAAATTAACAATCATTTACGTTGATGACAATCTTTCCGATGCTCTCCCTAGATTCCATGTAAGCATGCGCATCAGGGATTTGTGTGAAGTCAAATGTTTTGCCAATCACCGGTTTGATGTGATGCGTTACCATGAAGTCGCGGAGTTCTTGAAAGGAACTACGTACGATCTCCGGCTTGTCGATTAGATAACCGATATGAGCCGCTCCAATGGCAACAGATTTTTTAGCCATTTGCATGATCTTAGCTTTAGGTGCTTGTTGCCAGGTTTTCCAGTAACTAAATGGGTTGGCCTTATTTAATGGAATACTTGCATATCCCAATACCAATAGTTGTCCGAACGGGTTAAGCAACTCGAGACTTTTCTTAAATACGTTACCACCAACGGTTTCGATAATTCTGTCTATACCTCCAGCTTTTTGTGCTATGAGTTGATAGAAATCGTCTTTTCGGTAATTAACCCCCATATCTATTCCTAAGCTTTCCAAGAATTCAACTTTCTTGTCTGACCCGGCCGTTCCATATACTTCACATCCGAAGGCATTACACATTTGGACTGCCGCTGTACCTACACCTCCTGCAGCGGCTTGTATAAGTACCTTGTCTTGCGGTGTAAGCCGAGATATTTTGAATAAGCCAATCCAAACAGTCATATAGTTAACTAGGAATGCAGCGTTTTCTTGCAAGGATAAGTCGGGTAGAGGGTCAAACGTCATGTGCTCTGGAACAATGATTTCTGTAGCATATGAACCGTGTTGAGCTCCAAAGACAACATATTCTCCGGTTTTGCGTTTGCTTGCTGGTCCTACTTCTATGATTTCTCCTATGCCCTCCATGCCAGGAATAAAGGGACGTTTTGGAGCCCAACTGTACAAGCCTTTACGTGCTAATATTTCAGCATAGTTGACTCCTATATGCTTGATTTTGAGTCTTATTGGATTTTTGATGCCCGTTGAATGTAGCGGGGGAGACTTATACTCATATATCTTTAAAACCTTTGGTGTTCCTATTTCGTAGAGGTGGTAAGCTTTCATGGTATTGCGAAATTTTGGATTTCGGAGTCCACTTGGTGTACAGTATTTATTTCGACCATTTAACTGATCGATTCTATGAAGACAAAATCAAATTATCAGTTTTCGCGTATAAACTTAATGTACAAACAGTTAAATAAATGAGAAAGGAAAAAAAGGTTATCTTATATGTTGATGACGATAAACCAAATCTCAGTGTATTCAAGATATCGTACAAAAGGGAGTTTAAAGTCATAGTGGCATCTAACGGTCACGACGCTTTGGAAAAATTAGAGCAAAACGATGTACAGGTGTTACTTACTGATCAGCGAATGCCAGGAATGACGGGTATACAGTTGATCGAAAAAATACATGCGTTATATCCTAATATGGCCATAATACTCGTATCGGAATTTGCAATTGCAGACGATATAAAAGAGGCTTGTGAAAAATTTGGTGTTGATAAGCGAATCACAAAGCCTTGGAATACTGAGGAATTAAAGGATCTTCTTCATAAACTGATTGAAGAAAAAGTAGCTTGAGAAGATTTCGTTGGGTAACGTTCCAACGAGAATATATGGGAGCCTTTACATCGTAAAGGCTCCTTTTTTTTAGTAATGCCCATCTTTTACACACCTAATGCTATTCTTGTGGTGCTCTCCAATTGGAGTGTCTCCAACTTCCTCTGTATCGAGATGAAAAGTGATAAGTCCAGATTGTTTAGCATCCGTATCTTCAGAGGCCCAGTAATAACCGTTTACTCCTACGTCTATATAGGTTCCGTCCAGCTCTCCAAATCCACCCATGGTAATGTTTAATTCACTTTCTCCTCCCTCTTTTAAGGCACTGGCGGAGTATTTTCTACCACCGTACGTTCTAAATAGTTGTCTCCATTCTAAAACTTTTGGTAGATGCCATCCATCTGGACAAACAGTTCTTGCTTCATCCCAAGTATACAACCGTCCGAATGCTTCACAATAGGCAGGATAACCCTTGTAACAAAATGATCCTGGGGAGGAGTAATTGAGGTTTTGTGTCATCCACTCCTTAGCTATCGTTAACCCATCTTCTAGTTGTACATCCAGTATTACTGTCTGATAAGTCTGGTCATCTCTGAAGTCAACCATTTGACTTGGGATTTGGGCCTGTAGGGAGCTTATCGAACTTATGGCTCCAACTAATATCCATATTAAATATTTCATAGAATTGTGTTTTTAAAATCTTGCACCTTTATGAATTTTACCTGATTTAAGCCCTACAAAATCATACCAAACATGGTGGTTGCCGGCAGATTTATGACCAATAATGTCGTGAGCGTGACTAAACGGTGTAGTAGATAGAAAACCTTCTGTCCCTTCCTTAGTGACATAGTTGTACTCGCGGTACACCTTATCTGACGGATAGATGAATACCACTTCCTTAATACGCAGTCCGCCAGATGTATAAGGATCTGTGTTATGTGCAAAATTAGATTCGACCATTTTGCTATCGTAGTACTTATCAATTTCATGACTCATAGAAGTGTATTCCTGAGATTCATAGAGGTATGACTCAATTCTTCCAAAAGGCGAAACAATTTCCTCAAGTATTCCTTCTTGCACGTGCTCTGATGAGTAATGTTTTTCTCGATTCTTATGCTGAAAAATGTTTTCGGGCTGGTTGTAGTTGAAAAAATCAGAAGGAGTGATGTTATGAAAGTCTTCTTCTCCGTTATAAAATCCCCAAAGATCACGAGCATGACTCTCTTTGGATGGAAGTCCATATTTTTCACGATAGGAGAACTTATATGGTGGCTTTTGCTTTCCTCTCTCCCAAAAACTCAGGCTATCCAAGCGTAGGCGTTTGTTGAGCCAAGCCACGCTATCATGCGCATTTCCATTAAAATACGAATAATGAAAGTCAACTTTTTTGACCAATGTAGCCACTTCAAATACCTCTAAGATATCGAGTTTTTGTGGCCCTTTGGACGCTTCAAAAAATTGTGAATATTCGGTGCCGGCGGGATGCGGTCTGTCAAGAATGGCGGGAGAAGCCATATCAGATCTTCCCGATTTTAAGAATTCTACCTGATACTTTCCATATCGAATAGATTTGAGGTATACCTCGTTAACTAAATTCTCATTAAGAATCTGTACATTTTCAACTTCCTTAGGGAAACAATAGGAAGAATAGTGCACATCCCAAACGTCCTCGTCATTGATATTCATTTTTTTATGAGGACTATTATATCCATATTCCGATTTCCCATCTCGATCTACCTCATATACAAGTTTAAGTTTGTTTCCTTTCGGACTAATTATTTGATCCATATACCATGTGGTAGTGGCTCTATCCGGATAATACTTGAAAAACACCTTATGAGATTCGAACTTATAATCGAAATAGTTACGATGTGCTTCAGTGATTTCGCGTGTTCCAAAGAGGTACCGGAAGCCACGTTTATCTACTATCTCCCATTGATTTTTTTTCAAATGGAAAATAGCTGTCATTGGAATTGGTTTTTTTAAATGAATTTGAATCGTGTCTTTGTTCATGGCATGACCAGGAGTCAACAAAAACTTGCCTTTCCTTCCAAGAATATCAAAATAAAAGACATCCGGATCAGTATCTATTTGACCGTTGCAAACTTTCTCCTGAAATTGAGTTTGATGCGCTTCTGGACAGTCATCTAAACAAGGCTTCGCTGATTCAAAAGGATATCCACGAGCTCTTACACCAAGCTCTTGTTCTGAAATACCAAGATCATTTTTTCCTCTAACTATTCTGGTAATTTTTCCTCCAGCATTCAGATACCATCCTAATCCGGCCCATGTAGCCTCCTCTTCTACACGAATGCCCAAAGCATGATAGTCAAGCATAATGGGGACCATGATATCCTTGTAGACGATAGTATGTAATGGGACACGTATTTTGGGGATGCCTGTATTTTTCTTTCGAGGGTGGTCACAGTATTTCATCAGTCCAGCAGAGTTTGGCCCCATGGGGATCACCTTATCGACTAGAAGCTGTGTTTTCGCAGAATACCCGAAAAAAACAGCACTGACTAGAAATACAACTTTTAATATAGTGTTAATTTTTATAGCTACCTTCATAACTCTTTGTAAACCAGAGTACAATCCTAATGGTTGGTAATTAAGACTTTAATATTACGAAAAAAAAGCTTACCAAGGCCGCATGAAGGTATTGAATTTCTACTAAATCAGTTGTCTAGCATATCAACTCTTTTACTGTTTAGCCAAGATCGAAGTCATTTCCTGAAAAATAGAGCTAAGTACGGCTGTTCTATTTAGGTCTTTATGGGTGCGAAAATTAAGGTTATTGGTCAGAAGTACTTGAGATGTGCATGTACTTTTCACAGTAATCTGCCAAACCAAAGTTCATGCCTGAATACCCCATATCCACGGCATTTTCATAATCACGACATGCTTCTTTTCTTTTGTGTAAATCATGAAAAACTCTAGCGCGCTGAATGTAAGCCATCGCGTAAACATTGTTTTGTTTCTTGATTCCATTAGAAATCATTTTTACGGCTTCCTTACGTTTTTGCAGTCTGTAAAACATGTTTCCTGCTGATATGAATCTATTTGGGTCATCACATGGAAGTTTTAAGGCTAGTTCAATATCCTTAGCCATTTGTTTATCGTTATTCGCTGCGGCATGCGCTATTGCGCGGTTGAGAACGATGTCTACGCTGTTAGGCTTTATCTCGAGAGCTTTGGAATATAATGAAATGGCCGAATCGAATTTGGCTTGCATAAATACATCCTTGCCTTGTTCTACTAGAAGGGTAACAGAATCCTGCTTTTGAATAAAGAATGGCATTTGGGCTTGCAGTGAACCAAAGGCACATATTGTAACTAACCAGGCAACAAATACTCGTGTCATTATTATTTCCCTTTATTAGGTGGCAAATAACTAGACAATTTGTAACAACATGGGGTGTTAATCGGTGACTTTGGTGAATTGGTCCATAATTGACATGAGTTTACAGGTGACTAAACTTATTCATGATGTTGAGTAAGGTGTTATGTCAGATGAATAATTCGTAATAATCAATGGCGCTATTGATATCATCGGTGAAATATGTCAAGATGATTGACTTTGCGTATCTGGTTCTTCCATGCACCTCTGAGGTAGATATTTATAGGGAACCTATACATAAACAACTGCTCATAAGGGTTGGTTTGAGCAGCGTACTACAGTGTTTTAGGTCAGATTTTAAATAGATGTTATACCGAGGGAGGAAAGGTGTATTCGAAATTAAATCCATGAAATGAACATAAACTTTAAGTCTTAATCGTACCAACTGTGGGATGAATAGGTTTATGTTGAATTCCATCGGAACCGCCATAGTGGGTTATGGTATTGAAATAAACAAATACACACGAAATAATAATAAATGTATTTTTAACGTTTATATTTGTAATTCATCCAAAGGCACTGGCTGTGAAAAGGTTCGGTGTGTCTTGTTCTTTCTACAATTCGAATAAAACCGTTATTAATATGAAAACAACTAATAAAAAATTTGTAATAGGATTAGACTATGGGAGTGATTCTGTTCGAGCCTTATTGGTAGATGCAGTGGACGGGACGGAAATTAGTTCCAGCGTATTCTACTACCCAAGATGGAAGAAGGAACTGTTTTGTGACGCATCAAAAAACCAGTTTCGACAGCATCCGCTCGACTACATCGAAGGGTTGGAGTTTACGATTAAGGATTGTTTGAAAAACGTTGATAAGTCTATTCGTGATAACGTGGTAGCCATCTCAGTAGATACCACAGGATCAACTCCTTGTGCTGTTGATAGATCAGGAACTCCATTAGCGCTTTATGATACATTTGCTGAGAATCCCGATGCTATGTTTGTGCTGTGGAAAGACCATACAGCCATTCAAGAAGCCGCAGAGATCAACGATTTGTGCTCAGGCTGGGAAATAGATTATCGAAAATATGAAGGGGGAATATATTCCTCAGAGTGGTTTTGGGCAAAGGTACTACGTGTGTTAAGGGAAGATAGCACAGTTAGAGATAATGCCTATTCTTTCGTGGAGCACTGTGATTGGATACCTTTCTTACTCACTGGTGGGGATGATGTCGATCATATGAAAAGAGGCAGGTGTTCGGCAGGACACAAGGCGCTTTGGCATCGAGAATGGGATGGTTTACCAAGCGAAAACTTTCTTATAACGCTTGATCCTTTGCTTGGAGGCTTGAGAGATAGGCTTTTTCAAGACACTTACACGGCTGATACGGCTGTTGGTTATCTGAGTGAAGAATGGGCGAATCGTTTGGGGCTATCGACTTCGGTCAAAATTGGAGCAGGTGCATTTGACGCACATATGGGAGCTGTAGGAGGAGAAATCGAGCCCTATCACCTCTCTAAAGTGATGGGAACCTCCACATGTGATATGTTGGTAGCTCCTACCGAGGAAATGAATGGTAAGCTGGTTCATGGGATTTGTGGACAAGTAGATGGATCAATCATCCCTGGAATGGAGGGATTAGAGGCAGGACAATCTGCCTTCGGAGACATTTTAGCTTGGTTTAAGAAAGTAGTAGCATGGCCGACCGTTTCATTGCTCAATGATTCTAGTTTGTTGGATGAGCAGACAAAAAGGAGATTAGAACAAGAAATATTGGATGGCATTATTCCAAATCTATCAAAGGAAGCTGCTCTTATTCCAATAGCTGAGTCTAAGATTGTCGCTTTAGACTGGATGAATGGAAGACGAACCCCAGATGCTAATCAATTGCTCAAAGGGGCTTTATTCAACCTGAATTTAGGGACTGACGCGCCAAAAATTTTCAAAGCACTAGTAGAATCCATGTGTTTTGGCGCCAAGAAAATCGTTGATCGCTTTTTGGATCAAGGCGTGCCGGTTAAAGGTATCATAGGGCTTGGCGGTGTGGCTAAAAAGTCACCTTATGTCATGCAGGTCATGGCGGATGTTTTGAATATGCCGATCAAGATTGCTAAATCTGAGCAGACATGCGCTTTAGGTGCAGGAATGTTTGCGGCAACGGTAGCCGGTATTTACGATACTGTCGAGCAGGCAGCTACGGCTATGGGGGCGGGTTTTGATGCCGAATACCAACCAATCCCTGAAAATGTTAAGCAGTATGCACTCCTCTATGCCAAGTATGAAAAGTATGGCGATTTTATAGAAAAAGACAGTGGATTGGTTCAAAACGAATCATCCCAAGAAGTCGAGATTATGGGATGATTTTACGCGTAACAGATTTATGTAATTTATTACACGTAAAATTTACGTTTTAAATAATTTTGACTATATTTG
Organism: uncultured Roseivirgaceae bacterium; assembly: GCA_964393115.1. Taxonomy (GTDB): domain Bacteria; phylum Bacteroidota; class Bacteroidia; order Cytophagales; family Cyclobacteriaceae; genus CAYMST01. The sequence continues at coordinate 10,132 of CAYMST010000031.1, forward strand.
TCTTGATTCAATTAAAATCATGGGTGATTATAAAGCAATAAAGGAAGCAGCCTACAAGGCCAACATGGAGTTGCCTAGGCTTGATCTTGTGGTGTTTACATTTGGTAACGTGAGCGCTGCAGATCGAGAGAGAGGAGTGTTTGCGATTAAGCCAAGTGGTGTGCCTTATGAAGAGCTTTCACCGAATAATATGGTGGTCGTTGACTTTGAGAATAGGATTGTTGAAGGAGAGATGAGGCCTTCCTCAGATACTAAGACTCATGCTGTTTTATACAAACATTGGGAAGGTATATCGGGGATAGTACATACCCACTCGACCTATGCCACGGCTTGGGCTCAATCCCAACGAGATATTCCAATTTATGGTACTACCCATGCTGATCATCTTACGGAAGATATTCCTTGTGCACCGGTCATGTCGGATAATATGATCGAAGGAGATTACGAATATGAGACTGGTTTTCAGATACTTAATGATTTCGATAAACGAGGTATATCTTATAAAGAAGTGGAGATGGTTTTGATATCGAATCATGCACCTTTTGCCTGGGGGAAAACGGCTGAAAAGGCCGTTTATAATGCTAAAGTATTGGAAGAAGTAGCGAAAATGGCCTTGTTTACAGAACAGATTAATCCTTCAGTGCCAAAGTTAAAAGATGCCTTAAGGGAAAAGCACTGGTACAGAAAACATGGAGAAAAAGCTTATTATGGTCAAAGTACCTGATGAAGTGAGCTTTTGCCTAAAACGAACATGATAAACGCTAAATGATGGAGTCAGGATTTTCAACGTTAGACTACGGTGTATTCGTAGCCTATTGTATCACCATTGTGACCATTGGTCTATGGGTATCCAAAGGAAAAAAAGGAGAAGAAAAGAGTGCAAACGATTACTTTCTTGCCAGTAATTCACTTACATGGTGGGCGATAGGTGCTTCACTGATTGCTGCAAATATCTCCGCAGAACATTTTATAGCGATGTCGGGTTCTGGTTTTGCCATAGGGTTGGGCATAGCCGCTTATGAGTGGATTGCTGCAATCGCCTTAATTTTAGTTGCAAAATACTTCCTACCTATATTCCTTGAGAAGAAGATTTACACAATGCCTCAATTTTTGAATGATAGATTCAGTAAAGAGGTGGGTTCGCTGTTCGCTGGCTTTTGGCTTTTGGTGTACGTGTTTGTGAATTTGACGTCTGTCTCATACTTAGGTGCGTTAGCTATGAATAAGATCATGGGTGTTGAGCTTATCTATGGTATTATCGGCTTATTGGCGTTTTCCGGTATTTACTCAATATACGGTGGGTTGTCTTCAGTAGCCTGGACAGATGTCATTCAAGTAGTTTTCTTAGTAGTAGGTGGTCTGGTGACTACGTTTATAGGGCTTGACGTTTTAGGTGATGGCAATGTGTTTTCAGGGTTTGGAGCTATCTATGAAGGTGCCAAAGACCATTTTTCCATGATTATTGCGCAAGGAGTTATGGGTATTCCAGATGGCGGCGGCGGGACCAAGGATGCTTTTAATGATTTACCTGGATTAGCGGTTCTCTTCGGTTCGATGTGGTTGATAAACTTAGGGTATTGGGGATTTAATCAATACATCATACAAAAAGGACTTGCGGCCAAATCTATGCAAGATGCTAAAAGAGGACTCATTTTTGCCGGGTATCTTAAGATTCTTATTCCACTGCTTGTGGTTATTCCAGGGATTACCGCATATGTAATTTTTAACCCAGAAGGGTTTAAGGAAATCAACCCTGAAATGTATGAAAGGTTATTAACCATCAAGGCAAATACGGTGGGGGATATTACGAAGTCCGATGAAGCATACCCGTGGTTGCTACAAAACTTCGTGCCTGCTGGCGTACGTGGCCTTTCATTTGCAGCATTGGTTGCTGCGGTGGTTTCTTCATTGGCCTCTATGATAAATAGCACGTCCACGGTATTTACAATGGATATTTATCGTCCTTATATTAATAAGACCGCTTCAGACAAGCAGTTAGTGTTAGTGGGAAGACTTGTAGCCGTAATAGCACTTACCATTGCGACTTTGGTGGCACCGGCATTAAGCTCTTTGGATCAGGTATTTCAGTATATTCAGATGGTAACCGGGTTTGTTTATCCGGGAGCTGCGGTGGTCTACGGACTAGGGTTATTCTGGAAACAAGTCACCAATAAAGCAGCTCTTTGGACGGCAATAGTTACGTTGCCACTTGGTGTAGTTTTTTATATGGTTACCCCAGAAGTGCCATTCATACTGCGAATGGGGTACGTATTTATGATCCTATGCGTAATTGCTTCGGTAATTAGTTTTATAGACCGAGGAGCAAAAGTGTCGGTACCAAGTCCTACAGGCTCTTCACAAGCAAGATTAGTGGCTACAAGTTATGTGTTGCTCGGGATAGGTGTCATTTGTATTCTAGCGGGAATATTCTTATCAAGTCCTTTAGCCGCATTGGGGTTTGAGGCCATATTCGTTTTTGGTACCATATTCTTAATGCTCGGTATCGTGGTATTTACTAATGCCAAAATGGATGTTCAAGATAAAAAAGCCATCGAACTGAATCCGGCCTTATTTCAAACAGATGTTGTTTTCAATGTTGGGGCTGTTGGGATTGTAGCCATTGTTACGATTCTCTACTCCATATTTTGGATGTAGACGAACGATCGTTGAGTAATAAAAAGTAAGATAATGGTTTTTAGACCAGTGAAGTAACCACTGATATGGAATCCATAAGATAATTACACATAAAGAGTTGGTTTGAACGGCATATAGCTAGTTTTCATATCAGCTCTTAAATAGACATCATATAATATTCAAAATATATAACATGATTGACCTTAAGCAATATGAAGTTTGGTTCATCACAGGAAGCCAGCATTTATACGGAGATGAAACATTAAAACAAGTTAATGTCCACTCTGAAGAAATCGCAAGGGCACTTGATCACTCTGACGCAATTCCGATTCAGGTAGTATTCAAGCCTGTCTTAACGACACCTTCTGAAATACTCAATTTACTGGTAGAGGCAAACGCGAATGCTAAGGTGGTAGGTGTTATTGCCTGGATGCATACATTTTCTCCAGCTAAGATGTGGATCAATGGGTTGAAGGCGTTTTCAAAGCCTCTTCTTCATCTTCATACGCAGTACAACCAGGATATCCCCTGGTCGGAAATTGATATGGACTTTATGAACCTTAATCAATCCGCACATGGAGGACGCGAATTTGGTTTCATGGCTTCAAGGATGCGATTGGAAAGAAAAGTAGTAGTAGGTCACTGGAAAGATCAGGCTGTACATGCTAAGATCGGAACTTGGTTAAGATCGGCGGCGGCTTGGTCAGATCTTCAGGGAGCACGATTCTGTCGATTTGGAGATAACATGCGCTATGTAGCGGTAACAGATGGGAATAAGGTCTCCGCTGAAATGCAATTTGGATTTGAAGTTAATGGCTATGGTATCGGCGACTTGGTCAAAGTGGTCAACGAGGTTTCTGATAAGGATATTGAGACACTCATTCAGGAGTATGAAGACTCCTATGATATGATGAAGTCCCTTTTGAAGGGTGGAGATCAACGAAATTCGCTTATTGAAGCTGCTAGAATAGAAATTGGCTTACGCACCTTTTTGACCGAAGGTAGTTTTAAAGGATTTACAGATACGTTTGAAGACCTTCATGGATTAGTGCAGCTGCCTGGTATTGCGGTGCAGCGCTTGATGAAGCAAGGTTATGGTTTTGGTGCCGAAGGAGACTGGAAAACGGCAGCGCTGTGTAGAGCAGGTAAGGTGATGAGCAAGGGACTTCCAGGGGGTAGCTCATTTATGGAAGACTATACCTATCACCTAAACCCTTCGAAGATGGGAGTATTAGGCTCTCACATGTTAGAGATAGATGAAGATATTGCTGCATCTAAACCAAAATGTGAGATTCATCCATTAGGTATAGGAGGAAAAGCTGACCCGGTCAGACTAGTGTTTGATGGCCAGTCTGGACCTGCTATCAACGCCACGCTAATCGATATGGGCAATCGCTTTAGACTTTTGGTGAATAAGGTTGAAACCAAAGAGCTAGAACACGAATTGCCAAAACTTCCGGTAGCTAGAGTATTCTGGGAGTGTAAACCGGATATGCAAACAGCTGTTGCGGCTTGGATTTACGCTGGTGGTGCGCATCATACCTTATACAGTACTGCGCTGAATGAAGAATACTTAGAGGATTTCGCTGCTATGGCTGGGGTGGAGTATCTCGTTATCAACGAGAAAACAGACCTTAGAGAGTTTAAAAATGAATTACGCTGGAATGATCTTTATTATAAATTGAATTAATCTGCTTACGCTTATCTAAGTTTTTAGTTTTAGAACGACCGCTTGAAATCCCCGTCATTAAATGTCTGGGGATTTTTTATTTCCCTTCTTCTACATTTCGTTCTGTCAACAATTCGGGTTCGGACTTCACGATCATTCTATGAATTCCATATTGTTTCTTAACAGACAAATTAACCTTTAAGGACGGACTTCTCACTTTCCTACTTATTTTTACAAAACCATAAAAGCCTGATACGAAGTCAACTCTTCGCATTCGCTTGTCTAACGAAACTTTTTGATATCATGATCACGCTGTCGATTGCCATTCTCACCTTAGTTGCCGGATATTGGATATACGGTAGGGTTGTTGAAAAAGTGTTTGGGATGGATGCTGAAAGACCTACTCCAGCTTGTACGAAGGCTGATGGGGTGGATTTCATAGTGCTGCCTTCGTGGAAGATTTTCTTGATACAATTCTTAAATATAGCGGGATTAGGTCCGATTTTTGGGGCTATTGCCGGTGCTATGTGGGGACCAGTGGCGTTTCTTTGGATCGTATTAGGATCTTTATTCGCTGGTGGAGTGCATGATTATTTTTCGGGAATGCTATCGATTCGACACGAAGGAAAAAGTATAGCGGAGATTGCGGGCTTTTACTTAGGAGATTTTGCCAAATACTTCATGCGTGCATTCACTGTGATCTTAATGGTTATCGTTGGAGCAGTATTCATTATTGGCCCGGCGAAGATTTTGACCGGAATTACGGATGGATATCTGGGTATGCCCATGTGGACAGCGATTATTTTGGTGTACTACGTTTTGTCCACCGTCTTACCAATTGATAAGGTAATTGGACAGCTGTATCCCATATTTGGTATGGCCTTATTGTTTATGGCTGGTGGTTTATTGATTGCTATGTATACAACTGGGCTACAAGTTCCAGAAATGTCGTTGAGTAGTTTTAGCAATTTGCACTATGCCAGTGAAAGCTTTCCGGTATATCCTATGTTATTTGTAACCATTGCTTGTGGAGCGGTATCTGGTTTTCACTCAACGCAGGCACCAATTATGTCCCGTTGTTTATCTACCGAACGTCAAGGGAGAGGAATATTTTATGGTGCCATGATTACCGAAGGGGTTGTTGCCTTAATCTGGGCGGCGATTAGTATGAGTTTCTTTGGTGGAGTGTCAGGGTTGAACGAAGAAATGCAAGCTAATGGAAGCAATGCCGCTTTGGTTGTCAGTCAGATTTCAAACTCTGTACTTGGTAAAGTAGGAGGGGTTCTGGCACTTCTTGGTGTAGTCGCTGCTCCCATTACCTCGGGAGACACGTCCTTTCGAAGTGCCAGAATTATCTTATCTGATTTTTTACAATTTGACCAAAAACCAATCCGAAACCGACTGATAGTCAGTATTCCCTTGTTTTTAATAGGGTTCAGCTTGACCTATGTTAACTTTGGTGTGATCTGGAGATACTTTGCTTGGTCCAATCAAGCGTTAGCGTCCATAGTACTATGGACGATTACAGTGTATATGCTCAAAAATGGTAAGCAATATTGGATCGCGTTAATTCCAGCTTTGTTTATGACCAATGTCATTACAGCGTATATAGTAGTTGCACCTGAAGGGTTTGCCCAACCCATATCAGTAGCGGTAGCTATTGGGGTAGTGCTTTCAATGGCACTTATGTTCTTAGTTATGATCAAGGCTAAAGGATATAAAAGGTTACGGCTTCAGCATGCTTCGGAGTAGTCATATAATCTACTGGCGGTGATGTTTTTGTCTTGCTAGTTGCCGTTCATTGATGAAATTTAAAAACGCAACTTTGTTGCGTTTTTTTGTCAGAAAGTACGTTTGTTTACATTGTTCCATATTAGTTTTGCGTTGTAAAACGAAAAAAATTACCAAACAGTAATGAAAAAACTAATTTCTCTTACCTCAGCACTCGTACTAGGGCTTTTTTTAGTTTCATGTGACGATGATGAAGATTCTAGTGCTGATACAGCGCTTCCTACCATACAATCTGTGTCTTATGAAGGAACAAATGTTACAAGTGTCGATGAATTCGAAGTTCACATAGGTGAAGAACTAGGGTTTGATATTGTGGTAGCAGACAACGAAGGGTTGAGCCAACTTTCTGTTGATATTCATGATGCTTTCGATGGCCATACACATGATCATGCAAAGTTATTATCCACGGATGATGGAGATACGCTTACGTATACCCAGATATACAATCTAACGGGTACTACGGCAACACAACATGTACATGTGATGGACCAGTTAACAGAAGACTATCTTCACGGTCATGATCACCCTTACCACTTGGAGCTTGTAGTATTAGATGCGGCTGGAAACAGAGCTGAAAAAGTATTGACATTCGAAATTCATGATGAAGGTGGTGAAGGTGATGGCGATGGCCATAATCATGATCATCAGTAATTTCGTGATGAGAACATAACATAACGAATTGTTAGTTTGGAACTCCATAGCCGGTTTCGGTTCATGGAGTTTTTTTGTTTGTCGAAAAGAGAATGTTATTTTATTCTGTTTGCCTTTTCCAATTTATGATATCCGCATTGGTGTTATATAACCTGGTGTGTAAAAATCATGTCTCCATAAATGATTGATTTTCAATTCTATGTATTAAGGTGTCTGTGTTTCTACATATGAAGAAACAAGCGTTTTTTAGTAGTTGATATTAGTGATGAAATCTTCAGCGATACTTCTATTTTTTTTGCTGCTTACTTTATCCTCGGTCAAAGGTCAGTTTGATATTCGAGGTATTGTAATCGATGATACCAATCAGCCCATTCCCGGAGCTAACATATCGCTTCATGAGCTTCACAGGCATACGAGTACTTCCCTAAAAGGAACATTCGCGATAAAAAATCTCAAACCCTCATCCTATCATTTACATGTTTCAGCTGTAGGTTTCCACGGTAAGGCGTTGACTATATGGCTAAAGTCTGATACGACTATTCGCATTATGCTTCATGAGTCGGTAAATGAATTGCATGAAGTCGTTGTTGAAGGTAATGTGTTAAAAGAGGACCAAAAAGAGAGTTCTCTTTTGGTTCGAGTTGTAGATGAGGAGCAAATCAATGAATCGCTTTCTTCTTCTTTGATGGAGTCACTAGGTAAGCTGGAAGGGGTAACAAGTATGAACATAGGTGTGGGAGCATCCAAACCAGTAATTCGAGGGATGAATTCTTACCGCGTATTAGTAAATGATAACGGCATTCGGCAAGAAGGACAACAATGGGGGACTGATCATGGGCTGGAAATTGATCAGCAAAGCGTGGGACAATTAGAAGTGCTAAAAGGACCAGCAGCCCTTTCTTATGGTAGTGGTGCCATGGGGGGAGTGATTAATATAAAGGATGCTCATGTAGTGGAGCAAGGAGAGACGGAACTCAAGGTTAAGTCTGTTTACCGAAGTTTGAATGACACACGAGGACTAGTGGTCGGTATGGGAGGTAATAGAAATGGTTTTGTATTTGCTTTAAATGGTACCTACATGGATTACTCCAATTATAAAGTGCCTACGAATCAATATGTTTATTTTACACAGGTCCTTGATTTGTTTGAAAATGAACTTTCTAATACGGCCGGTAAGGAGAGACATTTTAAGTCAATGATAGGACTACATCGCAGCTGGGGACATACGCATTTGACTGTTTCGAGATTTGGTCAGCGAGTTGGCGTTTTTGCTGGTGCCGTCGGTATAGCTAGATCATATGAGATTAGCGATCCAGACGCTTTCGATATTGATGTTCCATTTCAGTTAGTTGATCACTGGAAGGTTCTTTCTAACAGTAACATTGCTTGGGGAAATGGCTGGCTTGAACTGGATGTTGGATACCAAAGTAATCAAAGAGAAGAACATGAGCGTGGCGGGAATCACGGGATTCCATCAACAGGTACTACTTTAGGACTTGACTTAGACTTAAAATCGATTGAGGGAAATGTGAAATATCATTTTCCCAAGGGAAAAAAAGGAGCGGGTGTGCTTGGTGCACAGTTCAACTATATAACTAACAGGGTGGGTGGATTTGATTTTATCATACCAGGTTATACCAGAACACAAGGGGCACTTTATTACATTCATAAGTGGAAACCTTCTGAATTGCTTTCGTTGAATGCTGGGATGCGGATAGATGGAATTACCTTTCAAAGTAACTCACATGTTAGGCCATTTTTCAGAGACTTTGAGTTTATCGGCTTTGTTCGCAGATCTCCAGACTTAGACGAGGAATACCTAAATTATTCTGCGGGTATAGGAGGTGCATATCAGTATTCTGATCAAATCAATTTAAAGTTTAACTTCGGGAAGACCTTTAGGGCTCCTTCGATTGCTGAATTGGCATCAAATGGAGTCCATCATGGATTGTTTCGGTTTGAGAAGGGAGATTCTACACTTAAGGCCGAGCAAGGATATCAGTTCGACGTTGGCATGATCTACGAAGGCAAAAGAATACACTACAGCTTTAGTCCATATGTGAATTACTATACTAACTTTATATACTTGGGTGCTTCCAATCAATTTGCCACAGTGGACATTGATGGTATAAGCATTCCATTTCCAGGAGGGGGACAGGTATATCAATATCAGCAAACAGAAGCGCTTTTTACAGGATTTGAGGTGAATATTCATTACCATCTGTCCAAGCAGTTAGAGTTGGATCTTGTTGGAGATTATGTTAGAGCGAATAACCTTAACAGTATTTGGGACTTGCCATTTATACCACCATGGTCACTTAACTTATCCACTCGATATACCCTGAATGAAAAACTTAAATGGCTAAATGATACCTGGCTGAAAGTAGGTCTGGGCATTTATGGAGCACAAAATAAAGTGGATCAAAATGAAGCAACTACTGCTGGGTATTTTCTCCTTGACTTGAGTGGAGGCTGTCATTTTGGTCAGAAAGAAAATTGGGGACTGACCTTTCAAATTGTTAATCTTTTGGATGGAAGCTATCTTAATCACTTGAGTAGATATCGCATATTGGCAATACCGGAGCCAGGTAGGAATATTACAGTCACGCTCAGTTATAAAATATAAGCGTACGGAGGCTAAGGGTTGGTAATCAGAAACTTTGTAGTAGTGAAAATCTTAATTATCGATTAAGCGTATTCGGTCGAATTATAGATTTGATTCGTAAGAATTGTCATTGCATCCAGTATTTAATTTCTTATTTTTCAATACAATCTTCGAAAAATGATGTTGCTAAATTGTTTTTCGGGCCAATCGAACATTAACAAAGTACAATTTGAATAGGAAAAAATTTACCAATGCAAATCAGAGAAATCAAGAAATCACTTTACAATTCAGTAGAGATTTTAAGTCTAGGCAACAGCTTAGTGGATATCATTAATAGCTCGGACCTTAAAGCGCATCCGGTTATTTCTACGTTTATCAAGCCAATTGTTCAAGCGTTGAATGTACTTGAGAAGGTGCGGGATTCTATTGATGACAGTGAATTTACAGATAAAGTAGAGGAAGCAGACTTGGCGCGTGACTTTGCCTTCCGAGCGTTTTGGACGATGGTAGAGGCAGGTACAATGAGAAGAAACGACGCTTATAGAAGTGCTGCAGAACTGGTAATGGAAAGGATGTCAGAATTTGACAAAGGACTATATGATTTGTCATACGACCATCAGACCGCTGAACTCAAGCGTTTCATGCGAACAATGGAAGAGTCGTATACACAGTCCGCTATTGGTGTGATGGGGATGTCGGAGTGGTATGATGAGCTTAAGCAGTCGCAGCAAAAGTTTGAAGAAATACAGTTACTTTATTTAAACGATACGGAAAGTAATTCCTTTATCCCGACTAAAGAAGCCAGGGAGCATACGGTAACACAAGTCAGAATACTCACGCAGTCTCTCAACGGCCTGTTTGCTTCTGACCCAGAAGGTTTGGAAGAGGTCGTTTCAAAAGTAGATAAGGTTTTGGCAACATATGAGCAGACTGCCAAGGATAGAAAAAATAGAGAGAGTTTATTGATTTAAACCAAGAAATTTTATTCGTACGTGTAATTTGGACCGGCACTTATTCCAATCTGGAATAGGTGCTTTTTTATGTATAATCGATAATGAGGCCCCATCAACTCCTTCTTAAATCGGCGTTGAATATAGATACTGCCTAGAAAAGGAGCTAGGTTTTATTGTTTGTCGATTACTTGTTTTTCCGCTGTTATCAAAGTTTTATAGGCAAGATTAGAAGCAAGCTAATAAGTAGCAGCCTTACAGGTTCCACGTTTAACTTTTGAAAATAGATGTATGATACTAATTTTATTCAGTGGAATACCAAATACAAAGATTTTACAACAGTAACTTATTTTTTTCAACTAAATCAAAAACAATAGATACAATGTCAACGCTTTGGATTAAGGTTACGCCACAGAGACTACTAGCGCGAACCAGCGGGAAAAATATTGTTTTTGGAAACGTATAATGTGACTGAGGAAGAAACTATATCATCTTCTGTATCATTAGCATTTCGAACCAGATATCTTACTTCATATTCCCCATTATAAACTCCCTCAGGCAAGGAATGATCATATTCATAATCCACAAGGCCTTCTGGTCCTACAATATCAGTAGTTGTTATAATTTCCCACTCACCACCCTTAAGCTTCCTCTGCCATCTTAGAGCCCTTCCTTCATAAGTTTCACATACGTAGCCGGTGAATGTAATTGAACCACAATTTTCACTTGACCGGTGGAGATAAGAAATAGGTGGAGCAATAGTGTTGTAGTTATCAGGGTAAGACGTTATTTCTGGTGAATAGGTATAATTGTAACCGTCAAATACTCTGAATTGCACTTTCTGAGTAATAGTGATGTCGGAGATTATATCACGGATATTAGCGATGGTGATTTTTGCATTTGTGAAAGTAATACCAGTTGTACCATAGTTGTTCCAGTTGGAGCCATCAAAAGAATATTGCAAAGATAAACATCCGCATCTTATGTCAGATTTATATTCCGGATCGGAATTATGATTTGAAAGAAAAAAATCAACCTTCTGATCGCCACATGTTAACGTATGAGAAGTAGACACAATCGATCTTTTGTAACCTAAGATGATAGGCGTAGAGGCCCATCTTTCGAATATCCCCCCTTTGGGGTTTGTTGAGCCAGAAATATAAATCTCTCCCAGGGGATTATAAAATTCTGCCTCTATCGGATTAGGGGTTAGTTTTATTTCTCCTACACTGGTTACATACCTTACCTTCTTTTCTATGCTCCCCCGTTGTCCTGGTGTTGGTTTCCAAATTCCAAACGCTGAAACCCAAGTAAACTCTCCACTACTAGGCAAAGAAGTTATGTCAACCCTTAAGTGAAAAGTGGCCTGTGGAATTGGTGTACTGGGAGTTGGAGTTGGACAGAAATTCATTACGTCTAAGTAGCCTGTTCCATGGGTGAAATCGACACCTACAGTCACATCTTTAGAAATGCATTGGGCTTTTAGGTATGAGGACTCTAAAATCAAATACATAATACTAACCAAAACAAATACGGTATTTCTCTTTTTCATAATAATGCACTTTTTATAATTACTGAGTATCCGAAATCACTCATACGCTGTAATATTTGTAATCATCTACCTATCGGAGATGTTTTCACCGAAATATCTTCTGTTGAGTTATAAACAAAATCATTTAGGAATAGCTGTAAGTATTTTCCTTTGATGTCATCATAGTTGCTTAAAAGAAGGCTTTTGGCGCTACTGATTATAATATGAATCCTTTCCAAAGTTTCTTTGCGTCTATTCATTGGATTTTTCGGTAATACGAAGTTCAACATAATCGGTGATATTCATAATCACCACATGCTGAGTACTCTGGTTTGAAAACACAATAAATTTATCACTAAAGACCCTTTTAGCGTTTTATTTATCTGTTCTGATTTGTGATCTATGAGTACTTTGGCTTTGAAATATCGGCAGTGATGCACTTTTTTTCCAACACCAATATATTCAAGTGATGTAGACTCGGTCAGGCTTGCTACATTCTGTTTTCCTACAACTCCTCTGCCTCTTTTTCTTTCTGTAGTATCCACTGTAAAACAACCTTCATCCATCTCGATCATCCCTTCCAGAGTGTAGTGATCATCGCGATTTCCTATTGCCTTCCTAAAGTTTATGAGCCATTGCCCAAACAGGAGCATATCGTTGCAGTCCTAATTGTCTTTGAATCTCCTTACTGAAAAACCTTTTTATATTGTACAGATTAGAAACATGGCTTTGTACCAGACCAAATAGGAGAGTTAGCGCAACATACATAACGTGGCTTCGCAAAGATGTTGCACCGCATGAAGATTCAGAAACTGAGGATAATGAAATAAATGAATTTCCACTGATTGTTTGCAAAGTGTGATTAAATGCCAACCCCTCATTGACGGCAAGTCTAATTTTCATTATATCAATGAATTCAACTGTATAATGTGATTTTTTTGCCAAAATAAGATTTAACATAATAATTGATGTAGTAGTAACAAACGATGTTCAAAGAGTCATATATAAAATCTCTAACATAAAGGTAGTATCTTTAAACGAAAGTCTGTGAGATAATTGAATAAAAATAATACTTGTGTCTCCTAAGAAAAAGAATAACCATCAAATTTCCATTCAAACGGAGATAACGCAATAATAGTTTTCTACATGTAAGAAGTTAGTTTATAAACGAGTTCGAATTTGTTTTGTCGGACTTAAAGTCTTACCAAGAAAAAAATCAAAGAAGAACATCTATATCATAGCCACAGCTCACTTTCAATATCAATTTATTAAGTTAAGTTATCTGGATGCTCCTTAGTGGACTTTTCTCAGATAAAAACTATCGTTTTGGATATCAATGACGTTAGGTGGTTCTCCATTGGGAGGTCTACACCTCTATTCTAAAGGCTAATAGTGAAATGTTATCTTTCAGCGTGTTGTCTTTGGTAAGGTGTTTTATTTTCTGTGTTATTAACGATTGTAGTTGTCCCATTTGACCACCGAGATTGAAAGACGTTGATTCTTTAAGAATAGTTATGATTGATTTTTTGGCGTAGACTTCGGATACATCAGGTCCACTCATCTGCATTAGTGACTCCTGCGAAATCACAAAAAACTGCTCATCGGTGTATAGTGTTAATATACTTTCTTCTGCTAAAGTTTGATTTAGCGGTATCGTTTTGAAAACGCGAGCGTAATCCTGATAAAAAATAAAGTAATTTTTACCAGAGTAGGTCACTGATCGGTTTCCAAAATCTGTTGTCAGGATTATAATATCTAGATACTCTTCTATATCCTCCCCAGTAAGTTCGTTAGCACTGCTGATGAGGTGTTTTCGGATGGCTTTAGGAGAAGTTAGCTTCTTGATCTCAACTGCAGTAGTGATGGCATTCACTACGTAAGCGATCTTCAATCCCCTGTTAGATTTATGTCCACGATAGGATATACCTACGAGTATAGAATTGTTGGTTTCTGCATCAGTACAGGTCCAGAAATAACTGTTGCCAACGAATTCAACTGGCAAGTGAACATGAAACATTTTCTCAAAACTATCTTTCCGCAATTCGATTTTTGGAAAGAGTTTATCCACAATATCTTTTGATTCTTTTACCGTTTCTTCGAGGCTCCTATTCTTGATTTCTAAATCGAATTTCTTCGATAATTGACGTTTGACCTGAGCTTCATCTGCAATTGACTTACGGATGAAGAAAAACAATACGAGCCCGACAACAGCCATAATGCTGCCGTAGATAATAGAATTTTTAAATGCTTTTTCTTGAGCATGTTCTATAAATGTATCAAATCGTTTGTCGGCCACTACTACAGCCACGGTCTCTCCTCCGTTATTTGTAATTGGTACAAAAGATGTGATCCACGAACCGAACTCGTCATGATATGGATCAATATTAAACCCTTTATCATATTCCGTTTTGAAGTATTCCGGGAATTCAGAATAAACATGTCGAAAGTAAGGTGTCTCGCTAGAGGTCACCCCAAAGAAGAACCTATCTTGCATATCACCTATGGACAAGGTGTAAATGGGACTTGATAGCTGGTTGGACTTCTCTGCTTGATATAGCAGGTTGTGGAAGTAGGCGTAGACTGAATCTTGTTCGCTAGTAAAGATATCGTCCTTTTGTGGATAACGGTCAAAAAGAGCGGCCAGTAAATCACCATCGATATGATTGGATAATGTTCGGACAATACTCTCCAAACGAATATGTTCCTGATTTTTACTGGATTTTATTTCTTGAGTATAGAGCACATAAATATACTGAACTATGAATATTACGAGCAAAGTAAATATGATGCCGATCATATAGTTTTTGCGCCCGAAAAAACCTCTTGTCATGTGATGTGCAGTTTATAGGATTTAGAACTTGAGTTAGATTTTGAAAAATCGTATGATGTAAGCATACAGATGCGGTTGTAGGAAAACTAGTTCCCCAACGCATCATCAGTTAAACATACTAAAATGTAGTCTATATGGCTAGTAGATAAAGACGTAGCTTTAGGATAATACGATTGACAACCGTTTGCATACGGTGAAAAAAAACTTAATTCTTTGGTATATGCGAAAAGGGATAAGTTTCTGAGTTACCAGTATATCCTCTACGATAAGACAGTATATATCGATGTGATTGGTTTGAAAAAAAACAGGTGACTCATGTGTCTAATACAAGATAAATAGGTGGGCTGGATGCGCGATGCTTCACAAAATAAAAGGTATAGATTCAATTACCTTCTTTTTCTGTCTAAAGAACGAATGGTATAGTGAGTTGAACGAAATAAGTTGAGCCGCGGCCCTGTTACTCCGTAAATGTAATTATGAATATAGTAGGAAATAATATAACATACTCGGTTGGTCAGGAAGTGTCCTATGTCGATATCACGGTTAACTGGACTACGATAAATGGTGTAAAATGTCAATGTATAGATTATAATGTTGATTTTGCCACTTTATCTACGGGGCTGGAAGTAGTGTCTGCTTGGCGTCAAGCAGTTGAGGAAACAAAAGTTACCGGAGAAAAATCATACTTGCTCATCAATGCTGCTTCCTTGAGTGGGTTTAGTTCTGAGTCTAGAAAACTAGTGGCTGAGTATTTAAAGGAAAATAAAGCTTATTACCATACGCTTTACAGTGTTTCAAACGACAAGATGATGGTGATAGCTGCAAACTTGGTTAAACTCTTATTTGGCATAAACATAAAAGCGGTATCCAAATATGAGGACATAAAAGGATTTGGTTCATAGTATATAGAGCAAGTGATTTAAGGTACAAAACCAATATGTTTGTTATATCCTCACCCAAATAATCAAAGTGACTCAGTTTTATCAAGCTTACACACTTTGACGTTTTTAATTTGACTCAATCGTTTTTACTTCTAACCAACTTGGACTCTTCGGTCTTGCTGAAAATTGCTTGTTGACAAGTATATATTTAAGGAATGTTCCATTTTCATCTAGCATTTCTACGCCTCATTGAAATCGCTTTCAGAATCTTATCAAACCAAATATCCTCTAAAATCAATACTATTCTGAATACCTAGTGTAGTTGGGTCAATATTGATAATAGTTGTTATTTGACGTGTAAAAATCGGTTTGATTATCTTTTCTAAATCACAGAATTCCTTTTTTCGTTACAATTTTGAAGTTCCAAAAATACGCTTATCGAAAGATTTTCCTGTTGATGGATTGTAATCCGGTAATAATCGATATAGCCACGTTTATCCGCAATATACTAGCTATCATTACAACATGAAATGTTACAATAAGGTGTTATAAAAG
>CAYMST010000032.1:0-25989 GCA_964393115.1 uncultured Roseivirgaceae bacterium
ATCGGCTCTTAAAACATGTTTTAGACAAAGAAATAAGAAATTATGGCAACAGAAATTAAAATAAAGAACTTACCCGAAGGGTATCAGTCGGTTATCAGTAACGGGAGACATAGCATATTAGGAGATGAACCAGTAAAAGTGAAAGGTACTGACTTAGGAATGTCACCACCTGAGCTGATTTTGGCAGGTATATCCATGTGTAAAGTGGCGACAATAAGGAATGTAGCGAGAAGAAACAATATTGAATTGGGTAATGTTGACGCAGAGCTATCGCAAGTGGTTCATCGGAATGCAGACGGCACATTCACAACAGAGGTGAATTCTGCTATCAAGATAGAAGGTGATATCACCGAAGAGCAACGTGCCATGCTTATTAAAGAAGCAGATAATTGCTACATCACACGTCTGGTGAAAGGCGACTGGGTGATTAATGAATCTTCTGCTTTGCATTGACCAACTCACTTCCAATGGTTTAGTATTTGGTACCATATTCATGAGCATTGACCACAAAATTGTTATCGTAGGTGGAGGTCTTAGCGGGCTTACTCTGGCATATTTGTTCACCAAAGAAAATATTCCTCACCTAGTTTTGGAAGGGGCATCAAGACTAGGTGGAAGAATACAAACTATAAATGGAAAACTGGGTACTCCCATGGAGCTGGGAGCGACTTGGTTTGCTGATAAACACGAAGGCCTTACTGCCTTTTTGGACGAGTTAGAAATTTCAAAGCATCCACAGTTTTCGGAAGGCGTTTCATTATTTCAGACCAAGTCCTTTGAACCTCCCCAGGAGTTTTATGTTCCAGAGTCTGAGGAACCGTCTTATCGCATTGCGGGTGGTACACAGATGGTTATTGAAAGCTTGAAGAAAAAGATCGCAGAGACAGACATCGAGCTTGACCAACAGGTAGTGGCCATATCAGAGAAAAGAAATAGGCTCTTTTTGGAGACGCGAAAAGGAGAGCAATTTCGGACGGAAAAGGTAATACTCTGTTTACCCCCTCAATTGGTTGGTACGAGAATCAAGTTTTCACCTCAACTTCCTGAAGTACTTACACAACTTTTACCCACAGTTCAAACCTGGATGACGGGAAGCATCAAATTTGTTTTGGAGTATGACAGGCCGTTTTGGCGTGATAAGGGTTATTCTGGTATGCTTTATAGTCACTCCGGTATTGTCATGGAGATGTACGACCATACAAATGCTGAGCTTGATAAGTTTGGATTTACCGGTTTCCTGAATGGGGCTGCAGCTTCCTATTCACCAGAAATAAGGAAAGAATTTGTCTTGAAGCAACTACAAGAACTACTTGGTGAAGAAGCATTGGGCCCTGTTGTATACGAAGATAAGGTCTGGATAGACGAGTTTGTATCTGGTGGAAATCAGGTTATTCACAGGCCACATCAAAATAATGGACATCCGCTATTACGGGAAAGCTACTTTGACGAGAGACTATACTTTTCCGGAACAGAAACGTCAGCTGAATTCCCTGGTTATATGGAAGGGGCCATTTGCTCAGCGCAAAACACCTTTCAGAAGGTGTTGAATGACCTTCTGAAAAGTAAATAGATGTGTAAAATTCTGTTTTTCAGTAGGTTTTACCGTAGGTTTCCTTCCCATTCCAACCCCTTTCGATAGGTGATTTCACCGGCACTGACCTCCAATGGAGAATCAAAGTTGTTATTATACAACTGTCCAGTGCCAAGACCTTGCGGAATAGTTGGGTGATACGTGGAGGTTAATTGGCAGATGGCATTCAACCCTATGTTGGATTCTAAGGCTGATGTGATCCACCACTTTATACCTCGTTCTTCTGCGAGTGATATCCACTCTCTGGTGGATTGAATTCCTCCAACCAGCGTTGGTTTTAAGATGATATAAGGTGGATTGATATTCTCCAGCACGTCTATTTTGTCCGCTTTGGAATATATACCGATGAGCTCCTCGTCGAGTGCAATAGGAATTGGACTTTCTTGACAGAGCTTGTTCATCGCTTTGAATTGTCCGGGTTTTATCGGTTGCTCGATCGAGTGGATATCAAATACACTCAGCTTCTCCAAAATACCTATGGCATTCTCGGGGGTGAAAGCCCCATTAGCATCCAAGCGAATAGTTAATTTCTTGTCAGGATCAAGTTCTCGAATGTAGGACAAAACTTCAAGCTCATGAGCTAAATCTATTGCGCCAATTTTTATCTTGATACAGTTGAAACCGGCTTTGATCTTCGTTTCAATCTGCGATTTCATAAAAGCTTTGTTACCCATCCAAACCAATCCATTGATCGGAAGAGGCTTATTATAATCATAAAAATCATTCGAGAAAACTCTCCATTTACCACCGTCCAGAAGGTCTAGTAGTGCTGTTTCAAAGCCAAATCTTACAGAAGGAAACGATGGACTGACTGTCTTCTTCAGAAATTCAAATACTTGTTCTTCGTTTGAAAAGTTAGCTTTAGGTACTTGATTACCAACTCTTTCTATTTCTTCTTCTATCAGGTCCAAATTGTCTACCGCCAATCCACGAATAGGTCCACATTCTCCGAATCCCACTTTTTCGTCCAGCGCCAATTTTAAGATCCAGGTTTCTTTTTCTTTTAGTACCCCTCTGGAAGTGCCGGCATCAAACTTGAACTTTAGAATATGCTTTCGATGGCTTACCTGTATCATGGACAAATTAGATTTGAAAGGCGAAACTACAGTGAATTGATTGGATATGTGCCCAGGATAAGCGTCAGGTTTGCAAAGCCAGATAAATTTTTATTCGACAATTAGGCAATAAAAACATGGAGTAAAAGTTAATGGCGGTGAAGAGCACATGTATTTCCTGAATGATAAAAGTCATGAGTTCATAACATGATAAAGTGTCGTTTTTTCCCACATATTTGCTAGCCATAAATTGGATACTTAGAATGAACAAACTTTTGTCTTTTGTTGCCGTGATGGTCGTATTACTGTCAGCGTGTACCACTAATGAAGAGCCGGAACTCAAGGAAATTAAAAATCTCAAATTTGATGTATTAGAGTCTTTACTCACGGGTGAGGTAGTCGTGTACAACCCTAATTCCATTGGGGCGACGTTGAAAATGGTGGATCTGGAGATTTTCGTCGCCAATGATAATGTCGGAAGGATACAGGAAGTAAAGGAGGTAAGAGTGGGAGCAAAGAAAGAATCTACAGTTCCTTTTCAGGCCAAAATCGAAGTGAACACCATTAAGAGCATTATAAAAGACCATGGATTAGCCATAGTATTTGGTCAAAAACTAGAAGTAAGGACAAGGGGGCAAATTATGGCTAAGGCAGGTGCAAGAAATCATGTAGTAGATGTGGATTTTTTAGAAGAAATTGATTTCCGAGAAATAGCCAGAAGATTATTGAAATGAGTAAGCCAAACATTGTAGTCTTAGACGGTATTGCCTTCAATCCGGGAGACCTTGATTGGGCACCAATATCCGATCAAGCGGAAACATTTCGGGTATATCCAAGTACGAAACCAGATGAGATTTTAGACAAAGCCTCAAAGGCGAATATTATTCTCACCAATAAAGTTCAGCTCAGTCGAGAAGTGCTCACTGAATTAAAGCACTTGAGAGCCATTTGTGTGATGTCTACTGGTTACAACGTCATTGATGTCGAGGCGTGTGACGAACTTGGCATTGCGCTGATGAACGTCCCAGATTATAGCTCTCCATTTGTGGCACAGCATACATTTTCTTTATTGCTCGAAATGCTGAACGAAGTCGGCAAGACAAGTCACAAGGTTCGTGATGGACAATGGCAGGAGATGAACCGTTGGTGTTATTATGAAAGTACCCTTTACGAACTGGCCGATAAGACCATGGGGATTGTTGGTATGGGGAATATAGGCCGTCGAGTGGCCAAAATTGCGGATGGATTCGGGATGAAGGTTATTTACTATTCTCGGAACCCTAAAAAAGATCTGCTTTATGAGTGTTTGCCAATAGATGATGTGTTTGCGCAAGCTGACGTAGTGTCCTTGCATATTCAGCTGACAGAAGAGACCAAACATTTGGTCAACGCGCAGCGATTATCCATCATGCGACCAAATGCTTATCTATTAAATACCGGAAGGGGAGATCTTATTGACGAAGAAGCGCTTGCCCATACACTTCGTTCCAACAAAATTGCTGGAGCTGGTCTCGATGTATTGACCAATGAGCCACCAGAGAATGAAAACCCACTGATTCCACTTGACAATTGCGTGATTACCCCCCATCAAGCCTGGGTCGGTTTCGAGGCACGACAGCGCTTAATGTTAGCACTACAGGAGAATATTAGGTTATTTACGTTGGGTACACCTCAAAATGTAGTGAACACACCTATCAAATAATGAACTTAAGTTAATAAATCATCAATAAGAAAATACCGGTTGGTTTTTTAAACAGATTCAATCTTAATTTGTTTCATCAGAAGTTGTCACCTGAATATGTATAAATTGAAAAATCAAAGAAGCCTATGGTCACAGGCGATACTGCTAGGGTTTTTAGTGGTATGTGGCCGATTTTCATTTGCTGGAGGTGGAGAGCCCGCAAGCAACGATGAAAAAAACGTAACGATAAGCGGTTACGTAAAAGATGCATCTAATGGTGAAAACTTGCTGGGTGCAGTAGTCTACATTAAGGAGCTCGAAGGAGGTACAACCACCAACTTCTACGGTTTTTATTCAGTTACTATTGAGCCCGGCACATATACCTTGGAGTATAGGTATGTGGGCTACAAAACCTTTGTCAAGAAGGTGGAGCTAACGGCTGACGTTAGGCTAAATGTTGAGCTAAAATCGGAAGGGGAAGAGCTAGAGGAAGTAGTCGTTACTGCCGATCGAGAAGATGCCAATGTAAGCTCCATCGAAATGAGTGTCGAGAAAGTAGATATTTCCACTATTACAAGCCTTCCCGCTTTTCTTGGAGAAAACGACATCGTAAAAGGATTACAACTACTTCCTGGTGTGACGACTGTTGGAGAAGGAGCATCGGGGTTTAACGTACGGGGAGGAGGAGTTGGGCAAAACCTGATCCTCTTGGATGAGGCTCCGGTTTACAACAGTTCTCACTTATTTGGTTTCTTTTCAGTTTTTAACCCTGATGCGGTAAAGGATGTTACACTTTATAAAGGCGTGATGCCAGCAAGGTTTGGTGGTCGAATTTCATCATTGCTTGATGTAAGAATGAAGGATGGAAACAAGAAAGAGTTTCACGGTTCTGGAGGAATTGGGTTGGTTTTTAGCCGCTTGAACCTAGAAGGACCGATAAAAAAAGATAAGTCTTCTTTTATCATTGCCGGAAGAAGATCCTACATCGATGCTCTGATAGCACCTTTCAGCGAAGCTTTTAATTTGGCGGATGGATTTGGATTACGTTTTTCAGATCTTACCATGAAAACTAATTTTACACTCAATGAAAGTAATAGGTTATACCTATCAGGCTACCTTGGAAGAGACGTTTTTAACTTTGATAGCCAACAAGGATTTAGTTGGGGAAATCAAACGGCCACTTTACGCTGGAACCATTTATTTAGTGAAAAGCTATTCTTGAATACCTCCTTAATTTATAGTAATTACGATTATGACCTGGCCTTTGGAGAGGATGAACAAGATCAGTTTGACTGGAAGTCCAATGTAAAGACCTATAACGTTAAGCCACAATTTGATTGGTACGTAAACAATAAAAATAATGTTAGGTTTGGGTTAGATGTTAACTACTACGACTTCTTACCGGCAGAAGCGAAGTTCGTCTCCCTATCAAACAGTGGGGAAATTAATGTCAATAGAAAGTTTGCGCTTGAATATGCGCTGTATATAGAAAACGAACAAAAGATTGGAGATCGCTTACAATTAAATTACGGATTGAGATGGTCTGGATTTAATCGATATGGTCAAGACTCGATATATACTTTTTTGAATGTTAATCCAGGAGCAAGAAAGGAAATTATAGGGGTTGAAGCATACGAAAGTGGTGAATTGATCTCTAGTTTCAATAATTTGGAGCCGAGATTCCTTTTGAACTACAGATTGAATGATCAAAGCTCTATTAAACTAGGGTTCAGCCGCAATGCTCAATATATTCATCTAGTATCCAATACTGCAGCGTCTAACCCACTAGACGTTTGGACACCAAGTGGACCGAATATTAGTCCGCAAGTAGGGAATCAATATAGTGGTGGTTATTTCCGAAATTTCAAGGATAATAAATACGAGACCTCCCTTGAGCTTTATTACAAGGTATCCAATAACCAAATTGACTATATCAATGGTGCGGACCTCCTGTTAAACAAATTTATTGAAGGAGACCTGCTTAATGGAAAGGCACGTGCCTATGGGGTAGAGCTCTACTTCAAGAAGAACCAAGGCAGGTTAAACGGATGGATAAGTTATACTTTTGGTAGAACGGAGCTTAAAACAGAAGCAATCAATGACGGTAACTGGTATCCTGCCAGATTCGACCAAAGGCATATTATTAAAGCGGTCGGTTTTTATGAATTAAAAAAAGGACTTGATTTTTCATTCATTTTTACCGCCTCTTCCGGTACACCCGGAACTTTTCCGAATGGTGGATATTATCAACAAGACTACTATGTGCCTATTAACAGTGGAGATCAAAGGAATCAAAATCGAATACCTTGGTATCACCGGTTAGATGTAAACTTTAAGAAACAACTAGGTGCTCGCTCTCTTTTTGGAGCAGAGTACGAAGGTGAGTTGGTATTTGGGGCGTATAATTTATACAATAGAAGAAACCCTTTTTCCATTTATTTTAATCAGCCGTCAGGTCTAGATGAGAATTTTGACCCAGGAGAACCGGTTTCTACAAATGCCTACCGAGCTTCTATTATTGGTTCCATTATTCCTACTTTCTCCTACAACTTTAAGTTTTGATGGTTATGAAGACAAACAACATAACATTATTCAGATCCATATCGATGCGTTTAACAAAATATCAACTGAAGAGAGGCTTTCTCATATTGAGTGCTTACATCACTTTTTTTGTGGTATCTGGGTGCAATGATATCATCACGCAAGAGTTAGAAACTGCAGAGCCGGCGTGGGTAGTTGATGCCTGGATTGATACAAGAAATACGCCGCAGAAAATATCTATTTCTAAAACAAATGGATATTTCAATACAGAAATTAGTCCGGGAGAAGAAGTGGATACAGTTTTTGTTACAAATGTTACGCAAAAAAGTATATATCCTTTTTCTAGGAATCCTATTGACGGAGACTATTATTGGACACCCTCTGTTCAGGAGAGTCTGGGGATGAGAGGAGATGTTTTTGAATTGACCGTAGTTGCTGGAAATATTCTATTATCTTCTCAAACAATATTGGATAGTGTACCTGCCTTCGATTCGTTGTGGTTTGTTTATGAAGACCCTTGGAGACCAAATGGACCGCCTGTAGAACAAGCGCTATACCTGGACTTTGAAGCTCGTGACTTGCCTGGTCCAGGGAATACGTATTGGATTAAGTCGTTTAAGAACGGATCCTTCCGTAATAGACCGGATGAAATTAATGTCGCTTTTGATGCGAGTTTTTCTGCAGGAGGAGCTGTTGATAACGTTCCCTTCATAGCGCCAATAAGACAACTCGCTAATCGACTGGAAACCAATAGCGATGGCGAAGGAATTTCCCCTTTAGCCATTGGTGATACAGTAAGGTTAGAGATTCATTCCATAAACTTGGAGGCGTTTACTTTCTTGTTTGATTTCAACGACCTTGACGCTAACGCCGATGCATTCAGCCAGTTGTTTGCCGGCCCATTTTTTGATTTGGGTTCCAACATTACCGGTTTAGAAGGCGAGACCAAGATTAACGCATATGGCATCTTTAATGTTGCCATGGTAAGCGAAATTTCTGATGTGCTTACACAAGAGAAAGCAAATGGCGCTATTGAAGTGTACCAACAGAAATAGCCTTTATGCATTCATGAATTGGTGGCATAGTAGCCCTAGTTATTCTCGACCCAAGGCTATACTGTTTTGCCTTGGGTTGCCTTGATTTAAAAAAGTGCCTCCATCCCGAAAATTAATGTACCTGGTTTTCACTCAGGAGCATTGATCATTAAGCTACTCATAAAGCTTCTTCAGGTGATGAATATGTTCGTCTATATTATCTATTCGCTGTGTAATAGACTCTACGTACTTCTCTAGCTCATTCTCAATACGCTCTTTTTCTATTTCAAACTCTTCCCCTTCTTCACGTGAAAAATTACGATTGATGTCATTAATATCTCCGCATTCCGCATGTAAAAAGTCTAAAAAAGAGGCTGTAGAATAATCTACCTCTACCACATCAATATCATCCAACGTCGCTTTGGCTTCTGGATCATTATCAGATTTATATTTTTCAGATACTGTTTGGTAAAGTATGGTGTCGTAATGATGAATCTGATTGAGTAAGTCTATGGTGTTGACTCTGAAATCTCTCGTGCGACAGAATTTTTTAAATCCACCATAAGTTTCTAAACCGTCTGCCCCGTTATCCCATCGTTGGGTTAGGTCGTCAATGATTTTTACAATATCCTTTTTCTGGCTTTGACAAAACCCAATTGTACTAATAAATAGAGCTAGAAACAGAAATATAGGTACTTTCATTTTTTTTGTGATGATGATCTGGGGACAAATCTAATACGTCTTGAGTAGTATAAATCACCGGATGTAACAAAGCAGTGTGTATAAGATGAAAATTAGCGAGGAACATGCTCAAGTGCTAACGACACATGTTTTTGATAGAGAGTTTGCATCAGTATTTTTCTTTTTCTATGAAAAAAAAAGAAAATAACACGGGTAAATGAGCTATACTGAGCTTTTTCGCAGTAGATAAGGTTAAACAAAATGCTCACCTTTGTCGTAATAAATATTATTTATAGATATTATAATTCTTACAACCCTATTCAATATGAGAACAACAAAGCACCACACTCCTTTCATTAAAATTAACACCCCAATAAGCAATGCGGCTCAGTTCTTCAGTGAAAAAGAAGCTGTATTTTCTCCAAGTAAGTATGATATCAAACAACTATCTGAATCGAAAATGGAAATGAGCGAAGAGGAGGTTCATCAGCTAATCCTCAGGATGAGAAAATAAAGTTGTTATTTTAATGAGTGGCAGGGGTTGTAAATTCTATTTCTTTAGAATCTTATAACCCTTTTCAAATCTTATAACCTCATCCTTGACGACCAGATAATAATAACCGACCGGCAACGTTTCTACAGGGATTTTATATGTGTTTGGGGCTATTTCTACCGGAGATATGGTTAGCTGATTGCCTAAAAGCGTATGCAACTCGAAAACAACATTTTTGAGCTCGGACTTTTTTAAATTAACATAAATGTTTTCTACTGCAGGATTTGGATACAGCGATAAGGCGTCTTTTATTTCGAAATCACGTTTCGAAATAGACCGCTCTACCCCATTTCCATTACCTACAATGCTCAGATCCTGAGCGATTATACCTGCAATAGCGAAGAGTAGAAAGACATATGTTAATATTAGGTTTTTCATTATAACTCAAAGTACGTTAGTATTAGTCAAATAGTTATCATTTAAGCTCTTGGATTTTGCTTTTTTTAACGTTTATTAAAGATAAGAAACTTTATTGTACTCTAAATGTCTTTATTAGGTCAATGGTGCGATTTTATCGACGTAAATGCATCCGCAAGATGCTTGATAAGGTCAGAAGCAATCATGGCTTCTGAAGATGTTTTCTCTGATGCAATATCGCCTGCTAACCCATGTAGAAACACCCCTAAACAAGCCGCTTTTTCTGGTGAATACCCTTGTGCCAATAATGACATGATAATCCCACATAACACATCTCCTGTCCCTGCCGTGGCCATCCCAGAATTACCGGTGGTGTTGAAATGCGCCGAGCCGTCAGGAAAGGAAATCGTTGTATGTGCACCCTTGTATACAATGATTAACTGGTGTTCCTGCGAAATCGATTTTTGGAGTTTTAGCCGTTCAAATGAGTTATTAGTTGCCCCAAATAGTCTTTGAAATTCTTTTGGGTGAGGAGTGAGGATGCTTTTTGCAGGCAACTGACTAAGCAGCTCCTTGTTTTCAGAGATGATGTTTAGTGCATCCGCGTCAACTACTAAAGGCATGTTAACGTGACTTATCACTTCTTTAAGGAAAGCTATCGTGGCTTGATCCTGACCTATTCCTGGACCAATGCCAATAGCATTATATCTTGCCAGATCCACCGTATCCACAGTAGATAATACTTCTGGATGTGTATCAAGACTGACCATAGCTTCTGGCATAGAAACTTGTAGTATAGGGCAAGCTTTGGCCGGACTATGAATGGTTAGCAATCCCAATCCGGATCGCAGGGCTGCCCTCGCGGCTAGAATGGCCGCACCGACCGTAGCGTGTTGATGGGTTAGTTTACCCGCGCAAAGCAAAGCGTGACCATGAGTGCCTTTATGATCGAATTTACCTCTCTTTTTAAGTAATCGGGGGATATAATTATGGGTTAGGAAATAGTTTGTTGAAGGTAAACCATGTATATATTGCTGGTCAAGATCAATATTGATAGATTCCCATTTTCCCACATATGGATAGTTTTCTGGAAAGAAAAAACCAAGTTTTGGGGCTTGGAAGGTGAACGTCAAGTCTGCCTGAAAGACGGTGTGACCTGCATTAGGCTGTTCCGTTTGGAAGCCAGAAGGTACATCGACAGCCACGCGAGGACAATGTTGTTCATTCACTAAGTTAATAAGTGTGGCATAAATCCCTTCAAGAGGTCTGCTAAGTCCAGATCCGAATATGGCATCTATGACCACGGTAGATTCTGAAAACGTTTTAGGGATTTGTTGTTCGTCTTGAAGATGTGTAATGTCAACTCTTTTTGAAAATATAGTTTTGTTGACAGAGCATTCATGAGATAGCTTATCCAATGCTCCTATCAAATACGGTTTGACATCGTAACCGAGTGCTGATAGTAGCCTTCCAATGGCGAAGCCATCGCCACCATTATTACCGGTGCCACAAAAGATGTAGACGACAAAAGACTTTTGGAAGTAATGGATGAATCGATCAACGAACCGCTGGGAAGCGCGCTCCATAAGGTCAATAGACTTAATCGGCTCTTGTTTGATGGTATAAGCATCTGCTGCTCTTATTTGCTGCGGAGTTAGAATTTTCACATGGATAAAGATAGTTATGTCTTCACCAAATGTATAAGGAAGGTTGCTTAGGGCGTATCAAATAATCCTAAGAGTCTATCAAAAGTGAGGTGAGTAAATGAGCCTAGTCATACCAAGTTAAGGGGGGAGGTATACCGATAAATGGTGTTAGAACATTAGGCTATTGATAGGTTTTCACGGATAAAAAAATGACAGAAGAGTTGCTCCTGTCATTTTATATTGATCACGAAACTAGGGTTATGCCCCTTTACGAGCTACCATGTTAGAGTTTACTAATTCATGTAAATCCTGATCCTTCACTTCTTTTCGCTCATCTGCCATTTCCAAGAAGTTAATGTATAAGGTCTCGATAGTACCTTTTTCAAAAGTATATCCCAAGTTTTGTAAGCGGTGCGTTAAAGCAGCCCTTCCACTTCGTGCGGTCAATACGATCGATGAGGCATCGACACCAACTTCCGCTGGATCCATGATCTCATAATTCTCACGGTGTTTCAAGAATCCATCTTGATGGATACCAGATGAATGCGCGAAAGCATTCGCGCCAACTATGGCTTTGTTAGGCTGTACCGGCATTCCCATGGCATCAGAGATCTTTTGACTCATTGGGAATATCCGAGTGGTATCAATACCGGTTTCTAATCCCAATTCTTGATGACACTTAAGGATCATCACTACCTCTTCTAGGGATGTGTTTCCTGCTCGTTCACCGATACCATTTAAAGTCACCTCTACCTGACGCGCACCATTGGTAAGGCCGGAGACTGCATTGGCGGTAGCTAAACCTAAGTCATTGTGACAATGAACGGAAATAATCGCATTATCAATGTTTGGTACATTATCGAACAAGTACTTGATTTTATCTCCGAAGATATGTGGTAAGTTATAGCCTGTGGTGTCTGGAATATTGACTACTGTAGCACCAGCGGCGATTACCGACTCCACCATTTGACATAAAAAGTCCATATCTGCTCGTCCGGCATCCTCAGCGTAGAACTCAACGTCACCGACGTATTTTCTAGCATATTTTACTGCCGAAACTCCTTGCTCGAGTATTTTCTCTCTTGTTGATTTAAATTTATACTTGATGTGCATGTCCGAAGCACCAATCCCAGTATGAATACGAGGGTTTTTGGCTTCATGAAGTGCCTGTACTGCGCAGTCAATGTCCATGACCTTTGCTCGAGTAAGTGCACAGACGGTAACATCCTTTACAGCCTTACTAATCTCCACTACCGATTTAAAATCTCCAGGACTTGAAACCGGAAATCCAGCTTCGATAATGTCGACACCCAGAAGTTCGAGTTCTTTCGCTATTTCAACTTTTTCTGAGGTATTTAATTGACAGCCTGGTACTTGCTCGCCGTCTCTCAACGTTGTATCAAAAACGTAAACTCGATCCTTCGACATTTTAAACTAATTTTACTTTGTTTACCTGAAATTTTTCAGTTCTTCATATTTTATGAAGTTCAAAAGTACGTTTTTGAAAATTTCTTATTAAACCAAAATTTCATGTCGTTACGAAGTTCAAACCGTATGGTATAAAAACAATGGTTTGATAATGAGGGTTTTGTGAAGATGTTGATAATGTATTTCTACAATGGTCAAAGGTGAAAATGACATACTTTTTCAGCTAATAAAGTCGCTTACTAAGGCCGAAAAAAGACAATTTAAGCTATACGCGAATCGGATTAATCAGCAGGGGGGAGGGAAATTTGTAAAGTTGTTCGATGTAATCGATGCACTAAATGAATATGATGAGAAGGTAATAGTGCATAAGGCGGAGAGCATTAAAGCATCTCAATTATCTAACTTAAAGTCACATTTATATGGCCAGATATTAAAGAGTCTTAGACTCACCCATATCAATCATTCGGAGGATATTGAGATTAGAGAAAACATCGATTATGCACGTGTATTATACAACAAAGGACTTTACAAGCAGAGCCTTAGATTATTAGACAAGGTAAAACAAAAGGCTATCGATAATAATGAAGACACCTTGCTTTTGGAAATTTTGGACTTCGAAAAACTCATAGAAGGACAATATATCACGAGAAGTATGGAAGGTAGGGCTGACGAGTTATCGCTTCAGACACTTAAAGTCACAGGAGTCATTTCGCGCGCTCAAGAACTTTCCAACCTAGCCCTTAAATTGTATGGCCTTTACCTAAAACTGGGATGCGTGCGTAACGAGGCGGATTTTCAGTACGTGAGTAAATATTTCTATAGACATCTTCCTGATTATGATCTACAGGATCTATCCTTTCATGAAAAATTAAACCTTTATCAGGCCTATAGTTGGTTTTACTACATTATTCAAGACTTCGTCAAGTGCTATAAATACACCCAAAACTGGGTAGCATTGTTTGATTTAGAAAATAAAATGAAATCGGTAAAGCCGGACCTATACATAAAAGGTCTTCACAACTTGCTGGGCTCATTGTTCAATATCCAGCACTATCCAAAGTATATTGAAGTGCTCAACGAACTTTCAAATTGCTTGGAAGACCAAAAAGTGAATACTAATGAAAATATAAATGCGCTGATTCTAACATTTCTATACAATGATAAAATCAACAAACATTTTATGGAGGGTAGCTTTTCTGAAGGGGTATCCTTAATTCCAGAGATCTTAGCATTTATGGAAAGTGAACGCTATAAGCTTGATCACCACCGTGTTCTGTTATTCTACTATAAAATTGCATGTCTATATTTTGGAAGTGGGGATAATAGCAACGCTATTAAATATCTCAACAGAATCATTAATTTCAAAGACGTAAATCTCAGAGATGATATTCATAGTTTCGCTAGGGTATTAAACTTAATTGTCCATTATGAGATAGGGAATAATGATTTACTAGACTATCAGGTTAAATCAGTATATCGCTTTTTGATTAAAAAAGATCAACTACAGAAGGTTCAAAAGGAGATCATGAAGTTTTTAAAGCGAGTGCCGAGAATGATTCCCGAGGATACTAACCAAGAATTCTCTACACTTAAAGAGAGGTTAGACGAGATTGCCAGAGACCCATATGAGAAGCGTGCCTTCCTATATCTAGATATTATCTCTTGGCTTGAGAGCAAAATAGAAGCCCTTCATGTCGAGGAAGTTATCAAGCGAAAGTTCGAATCTCGAAAAAGTAGACGTTAGCCCGCTATTCCTAACATTAAATTAACTGTATTTTCATCTTTTTGCATAATATTCTGTGTTATCTTGCGTAGGAACTTAGGAAACTGTGGATATTTTCAAAGTTTCCTACGTATAGAATGGCAGATACGAAAGAGAAGATAACAGAGGCGGCGATGACGCTTTTTACCAAGTACGGGGTAAGAAGCATTACCATGGAGGAAATCGCTAGACAAACGGCAGTTTCTAAAAAGACCTTATACCAATATTTCGCGGACAAGGATGATATTGTATCTAAGTCCACACAAAGGCATTTGGAAATTATGAAATCTGAATATGAAGCGATATTTGGTGGGAATTTGTCAGCGATTGATGAACTTTATGAGATTTCCAAATGCTTTCGAAAATCACTGGCTGAAACCAACCCGTCTCTACTATTTGACTTACAGAAGTATCACCATGACGCCTGGAAGGTTTGGAAAAATTATAAGACCAGTTATGTGAAGAGCATAATTGCCCGAAACCTGACCAAGGGTGTGGAAGAAGGGGTTTTTAGAAAAGAACTAGATGTTGAGATTCTATCAACCTTTAGAATAGAACAGGTGGAGATGAGCTTTAATGATGAAGTGTTTCCACGTGATAAGTTTGATGTAGTAGAGGTACAGATGATGTTATTTGAGCATTTTATTTTTGGCCTACTTACAGATAAAGGAAGAAAAAACTATAATAAATTGTTCACAGCAAATAAACCAACACAATGAAGCGAACAGGAATAATTGCATCGTTCATGGTGCTATGCAGTTTCCTCACAGCAACTGCGCAAGAAGACGTGAAGGTGTTAGAAATGTCCTTGCAACAGTGCATCGACTATGCTCTAAAGAATAACCAAAACCTGAAGAACACAGCCTTGGAAAGAGATATCGCAAAGGCAACTGTTCGAGAGACGATTGGTCTTGGTTTGCCACAAGTAAATTTTGGTGGAGGGGTTAACTATAATTTCGAGGTGCAAGAAAGCTTGTTTGATCCTGCTACATTTGGTGGGGGTGGCGGCGCTGACTCTACTGCGGGTACGGGCGGTGAAGGAGAAGAAGTCCCAATTGCATTTGGTCGAGAGTATGACGCCAACTTCGCAATATCACTCAGGCAACTCATTTTTGACGGTTCTTATTTCGTGGGGTTGCGAGCAGCAAAAGCTTATCAGGAATTATCCTCTAAGGATTATATTAAGTCTAAGGTTGATCTGGTAGAAGCTGTTTCAAAAGCTTACTATAATGTACTCATTACAGGCTACAGAACAGATTTAATGAATCAAAATTTTGCTCGTCTTGACACGCTTCTGAGGCAGACCAAAGCCTTGAAAGCATCTGGATATGCCGATGATAGTGATTTTGCGCAGATTCAAATTCAGTACAATAAGTTAAAAGTTGAAAATGAAAAACTGAACAGGTTAAGATCTCTGAGTTCCAAACTATTAAAATTTCAAATGGGGATGGACCTTGGTGCAGAAATCAAACTTTTAGATGAGTTCTCTGATGCTTCTGGAATTGGACTAATAGCACCTGATGATAAGAATAGTTTTGACTACCACAAGCGTATAGAATATTCACAGCTCCAAACAAATCAGGCCCTGGCAGAATTGGATATGAAAAATAACCGTGTGCAACGGCTTCCAAAATTGTACTTAGCATTTAATTATGGAGCGAATACGGCGACCTCTAGTTTTGGAAATATATTTACACCTAATCGCTGGTATAGTTTCGGTACCGTAGGAGTCACTTTCGAGGTCCCAATTTTTGACGGAGGAATGAAGAAACAAAAGATTCAAAAGAATAAAATACAAGTAGAGCAAATTCAGAACTCAAAATCTTTTCTCGAACAAAGCATCGACTTAGAAATTGAAGAAAGCTCCATTAATCTCGAAAGCGCTGTTAAGATGCTTTCTGCCGAGGAAGACAACTTAGAATTGACAGAAACTGTTTTCAGAGCTACTAGTCTTGAATATAAAGAAGGAGTAGGATCAAGCCGAGAATTAGTGGATGCAGAGACAGAGTTGAAACAGGCGCAGACGAATTATTTCAATGCTTTATTTGACGTGATCACATACAAAATAGACCTTCAAAAAGCCTTAGGCACCTTATACCATGAATAAAATCATCGAAAATATAAAAAATCGGAATGAGATGAAGTACTCACTTTCAGTATTTGCGTTTATCGCGCTAACGCTTTTTTTAACGGCTTGTGGAGGTGATGCTCCAGTTACACTAAAGGAATGGCAGGAGAAGAAAAAAACACTTCTGGAAGATCTTAAATTGGCAGAGGAGCAAATAGCTCTTCTAGATACAACTACTAAGAAGGTCAAGTTTGTGGATGTGGAAGTAATGACGGTCACCAAAAAACCGTATGAGTCTTTCATAGAAGTTCAAGGTGTGGTGGAATCAGATGATAACATTGACATCATGCCTGAAACGCAGGGAGTGATAAAGTCAATTCGGGTGAAAGAGGGACAAACCGTGTCAAAAGGCAAGGTATTGGCAACGCTAGATACCGATGTGCTGAGGAGCCAGCTCAAGGAAGCCGAAAAAAGTTTTGAACTCGCGGAAGACTTATATAAAAAGCAAAAGAACTTACGAGAACAGAATGTAGGCTCGGAAGTGGAATTCTTACAGGTGAAGAATCAAAAAGAGGTCCTAGAGCAGCAAATCAAGACAGTGAAGAGTCAAATCTCCAAAGCAGTGATAACTGCACCAATAGCTGGAAAGATTGATAAGATTTTCCCTAATGAAGGTGAGCTCGCAAACCCTCAGGCACCGTTTGCCAGAATAGTTAATCCAAATCGCGGTTATTATGTAGATGCTGATGTAAGCGAAGTATATTTCAGGAAGATAAATACCGGTGATTCCATTGAAATTAAGTTTCCGTTTTTGGAGGAATCTTATGATGCGGTCATTAATTCTAAAGGGAACTTTATTAACCCGGGCAATAGAACATTTAAAGTGAGGTCTAGGCTTAAAACTTCTGGTAAGTCGTTAGCTCCAAACTTACTATCAGTAGTTCGCTTAAGGGATATTTATGAGCCGGAGGCGATATCTGTGCCTCAGATGGCCATTCAGACGGATTTGGAAGGGTATTTTCTGTACGTAGTAACAAAAGGAAAATCAGCGCCAGTGGAGAAAAGAAGGATAGCCATGAAGCATGTCTATGATAATCAGGCACTGCTAAATGATGAGTTAGCGCCTGGCGAGCAAATAGTCACCAAAGCAAGATGGGATAAATTGAATGCGACTGATTTTAAGCTCAGGTTCTAAAAATAACTGTCAATAATTATTTCATTTCAATGCATTAGTAATGGCAGAAGAAAAAAAGAAAAGTATAAAAGAAATCATTCGTGAGTTTGCGATTACCACGTGGGCAGTAAATAATAGGACAACGGTTTTCTTTTTGTCCGCAGTGATCGCATTTGCAGGGATTATCTCATATAAAGGCATGCCAAAGGAAGCTTTTCCAGAGGTGACGTTACCGACGATCTATGTGGGAACTCCATACCCTGGAAATTCACCAGAGGATATTGAAAACCTTATTACGCGGCCACTCGAAAAAGAAATCAATACCGTTTCGCGGATCAAAAAAATTACGTCTAACTCCATCCAAGACATGTCCACGATTATCGTGGAATTTGAGAGTGACGTCGATCCCGCAGATGCGTTGAGGGAGGTGAAAGATGCGGTGGACAAGAAGAAGCAAGACCTTCCTTCTGACTTGGACAACGACCCTATCGTTGATGATATCAACATGGGAGAGTTTCCCATTATGTTTATCAATATATCGGGAAATTATTCTACCGTCAAGCTCAAAGAATATGCCGAGCTTTTAGAAGATAAGATTGAAGATATTGATGAGATTAATGAAGTTGACATTCGTGGAATTGATGAGCGAGAGGTAAAAGTTGATCTTGATGTTCATAAGTTAAATTCTATTCAGCTTTCATTTAATGATGTTGCGAATGCCATTAGAGGAAGGAATACCACCATTTCAGCTGGAGTTATCAAAAATAATGGTTTTGAACAGTCGCTTAAGGTTGAGTCCGAAATTAAATCTATCGAAGAGTTATACGGTGTTGTTGTCAAGCATGAAAAGGGAGATGTCGTTTACCTCAAGGATATATTGGCAGATGCCATTGTATTAGAGCCTAAAGAGATGGAAAGCTTTGCCTCGTTTACGCTCATATTGCCTAATGAAGAGGTAAAACGGACGAAGCAGGTGTACAAACAACAAGCTACCATAAAGCTCGATGTGATAAAGGGCAGCGGTAAAAACCTTTTGATTGCATCAGACAAAATCAATGCTATATTAGCAGAGATCAAGTCTGAGGACTATGCAGGGAAAATACCGCAGGACCTTGACTTTACCATTACTATAGACCAAAGTGATCAGACGAGAGCACAAGTTGACAACTTGGAAAACTCGATTATTTCTGGAGTTATCTTGGTGGTACTGGTATTGTTATTCTTCCTGGGTACCCGGAATTCGCTTTTTGTGGGGATAGCGATTCCTATGTCTATGCTCCTGTCTTTCGTGATATTAAGCTCACTTGGCGTGACCATTAATATGATGGTGCTATTTGGACTTATCATGGCATTAGGTATGCTGGTGGATAATGGGATTGTTGTTGTGGAGAATATTTATCGCTTAATGGACCAAGGGTATACACCACTAAAAGCAGCAAAAGAAGGGGTAGGTGAAGTGGCTTGGCCAATTATTTCGTCAACAGCGACGACATTAGCGGCATTTTTTCCACTGGCGCTATGGCCAGGTATCATGGGAGAGTTCATGTGGTATTTACCGCTAACACTTATTATCGTATTAGGATCTTCACTATTTGTTGCTCTCGTCATCAACCCTGTTTTCACGATGTCCTTCATGAAAATTGGAGGAGGTTACGGGTTTACCAGACTGTTGGTGATCATCTGCATTATTTGTGGAGTATTAGGAGTTCTATCCATAATAAGTGGTGCTTATTGGATAGGAAACCTCTTTTTATTAGTTCCCGTGCTTTCGATTCTTAATGTATATGTTTTATCCCCGGCGGCAGAAGGATTTCAATCCAAGGTGTTGCCATGGATGGAAGCTCGGTACGAATCGTTTTTAAGGTTTGCTTTATCAAGCTTCAGACCTTATATATTGGTTTTTGGGACTGTCATATTATTGTTCGTATCCTTATTTATTTTCGGAGGTGCAATAAGTTCTGGAGGAGTAAAAGTGGAGTTCTTCCCGGATAACGAACCAAAATACGTTAATGTATTTGTGGAACAACCGTTAGGTACTAACATTGAAGTAACCAGAGACTTTTCTCTAGGGCTAGAAAAGGTTATTCGTGAGACAGTGGTGGAGGACACGGCTTGTATTCGTGCGATTTCCACACAAGTGGGTACCGGAACCGCTGACCCTGGAGACCCCTTTGGTAGTGCTGGTGGTACTAGTACACCACATAAAGCCAGAATTACAGTTGAATTTAAGGATTATGCGGATCGCCAGGGGATTAATACCAAGGATGTGATGCGGAAAATTCAGGATAAGCTTCAAGACATGAGCTTTCCAGGAATCAGTGTGACGGCAGATAAAGATGCTGCAGGACCTCCTGTCGGTAAGCCTATTAGCATAGAGGTAACTGGTGACGATTATGATGTCTTGATTGCGGAATCGGATAAGATCATATCTATTGTTAATGCTTCTAATATTCAAGGGATCGAGGAGTTGAAGTCTGATTTGGAGAGAGGCAAGCCGGAGCTAGTGCTTGATGTTGATTATGCAAAAGCCGGAAGGCTTGGTGTAAGTGCTTCAGATATGGCGCTTACCTTAAGGACCGCCATTTTCGGACAAGAGGTATCGAAGTATAAGGAAGGGGAAGAGGAGTACGAGATTCAGCTGCGGTTGGACGAGAAGTACAGAAGTGATGTAAATGTTCTGATGAACCAAAATGTAACCTTTAGAAGCCAATCTGATGGTCAGATAAAGCAGGTGCCGATTAGTGCCATTGCTAAAGTGGAGTATCAGCCAGCTTTTGCTTCGGTAAAACGAAAAGATCTCGAGCGTGTAGTTAGTATTACTTCTAACGTTATTGATGGGTACAACGCCAACGAAATTGTGCAGAGTATAAAAGAGCTTTTAGCAGATCATAAAATGCCGGAAGGTTATGCGCTGAAATTTACTGGAGAGCAAGAAGAGCAAGCAAAAGAAATGGCGTTTTTATCGGTAGCATTGGCTATCGCAGTATTCCTGATACTATTGATTATCGTGGCGCAGTTCAATAGGGTATCCGCTCCTGCCATCATTATCTTCTCCGTAATACTGAGTACTACAGGGGTATTTATTGGATTGGTGAGCTTCAGCATGAATTTTGTAATTATCATGACCATGATGGGAATCATCTCCCTGGCTGGTATTGTGGTAAATAATGCCATTGTATTACTCGATTATTCCATACTACTGAAAGATCGAAAACTTGAGGGGATGACTGATAAAACGTTGTTTTCTAAGTCGGACCTGATTGAATGCGTGGTTATGGCTGGTAAAACGAGGTTAAGACCGGTATTACTAACCGCGATTACAACCGTTTTAGGATTGGTGCCATTGGCCATAGGATTAAATATTGATTTCTTCGAGTTATTTATTTCCTACGACGCTAATATTTCTATCGGTAGCGAGAATACAATCTTTTGGGGGCCAATGTCATGGACGATCATCTTTGGGATCACGTTTGCGACATTTATGACACTTATCATAGTGCCTATCCTCTTTATGCTCTTCGAAAGAATGAAAATTAAAGTTTTTAAAGGATACGTCTAAGAGATAAAATTTATCTTATTTGAAACCCTGAACGCCCGTTCAGGGTTTTTTGTCTACATACTTAGTGGCACACTATGTTGCTCAAATTTGTTACTACACATCTATATGTTATGAATCCATTTCTGTTGGCTGCACTGGTTTTAGCAGCATCACTCACATTGGATTATTATGTGTTCCAGGCGTTAAAGGTAAGTCTTAAAAAGGCTCATGGAACCTTAGCGACTGCTTTTAGGGTGGCCTATGTGTTACTCTCTGTGCTTGTCGTGATAGCTGTTATTACACTAATGTCGTTACCAGAAAATGACCTATGGATTCTGAAAATGTTTTCTATCACATTGGTAATGGGAAATCTTATCGGTAAGATCCTAGCATCCTTATTCTTGCTAATCGATGATTTAAGAAGATATGTTATTGTTTTGAATAGAAAGTTTAAGAAGCAAGAAAGAGAAAAAGAGGTCTCATCTGGAGAACCTATTACCCGATCAGAGTTCCTGGCAAAGGCCTCTTTAGCAACGGCTGTATTGCCTTTGGCGACAATGGGAGTTGGCATCTTGAGTGGTGCCTATGATTATAGAGTCAGAAAGAAAACCATCTATTTACCTAAGCTCCCTAGATCTATGGATGGCATTCGTTTGGCACAGGTG
The DNA here is from genome assembly GCA_964393115.1 of uncultured Roseivirgaceae bacterium. Taxonomy (GTDB): domain Bacteria; phylum Bacteroidota; class Bacteroidia; order Cytophagales; family Cyclobacteriaceae; genus CAYMST01. The sequence goes on from CAYMST010000032.1 coordinate 21,775, forward strand.
TCTGATATTCATAGTGGTAGCTTCTTCAATAAGATTGCTGTGCAAGGAGGTGTTGAGCTGCTGTTGAAGCAGAAACCGGACTTCATTTGCTTCACAGGTGATATTGTTAATTACCAAGCCAATGAACTGAATGACTATTTACCAGTTTTTGAAAAGTTAAAGGCTCCACTAGGTGTGTACTCTATATTGGGTAATCATGACTATGGTGACTATGTACAATGGCCAAATGAGGTTAAGAAGAGACAAAACCTTGAAAAAGTAATTGCTGGTCACAAGCAAATGGGTTGGGATATTTTATTGAATGAGAATAGAAAGATTCAGGTAGAAGGTGATTACATAGATTTGATCGGGGTTGAAAATTGGGGTACCAAGTTTGTAAAACATGGTCAGCTGGATAAAGCATATGAGGGCTTAGCAAATGGAACTCCAAAAATTCTTCTTTCCCATGACCCCAGTCATTGGGATGCACAGGTAAGGCCTACGTTTTCGGATATCGACCTTACTTTATCAGGTCATACCCATGGTATGCAATTCGGGGTAGAAATAGGGGATTTCCGTTGGAGCCCTGTTAAATATCTCTATAAGCAATGGGCGGACCTATATCGTGAGAACGACCAATACTTATATGTGAACAGAGGGTTTGGATTTATCGGGTTCCCAGGTAGAATAGGGATACTTCCGGAGATTACTATACTAGAGCTTAAGTCAGGGGAAGGACCTCCAGTTTAGTCTACGTTATAAACTAAAAATAGGTCTTCGACTTCCTCCAGTCTTAATAAATAGTAGGAAGGAAAATCGTCGGTGTGCAGTGTGGCTAATATTTCACCATCTTTTAGTAATGAGATAATCATATCCTTTTTAAAGGAAACGTTGCGCCTACCTTGTATTTTGTATACAACCTCTTTAGCGCACCAAGTCAAACAGAGCTTTTCAACATCGTCTCCCATCTTACGCTTTTCAATTTCATTAAGAAACTTGTTCTTAATCCGTAGCACTTGTGGGTGAGGTATTTCGATATCAATGCCACAATCCATTTCCTTATGAATCATCCCAGCCGCATATGGAAAGGAATGTGTAATGGAAATTTTGGAGGAGCTTTTTGTCAAATGAGGCTTACCGCAGTCATCTTTGTATATCCCATGAAAATCCTCTCCTATGTGACTGAGTAATTCATTGATAATGATCCGCGAAGCCAATCGCTCTAATTGACTTTTTTCTTGCTTGATTTGTTCTATTTCTTTTTTTGGATCTAGCCCTTTGGCGATGGCTATTTCCTTTAGCTCGTCCAGCCCTTCATCAATATGCCAAAGCGCCCAGTAGGACTGATTATTGATCTGTTTTATTTGCTTTAGTGGCATGAAAAAGTAAGATTAATCCTAATTTTGACAAATGGCACGACAGTCAAAAATAGATGTATTTAAGCGAAATACCTTAGTAGGTCATAAAGATTCTGTTTTCACATTGGAAAAATCTTCTGAAAAGGATAAGGTTTTTTCCTCTGGTGCTGATGGTTTTTTAGTGGAGTGGGATTTGAACAATCCAAATGATGGTCGTGTATTGGCCAAAGTACCTTCTTCCGTCTACTGTATGCATAGAGATTCGGTCGAAAACACATTGATTATTGGACAGAATTTAGACGGCATTCACCTGATAGATCTGTCTACTAGAAAAGAGATCGGTTCTTTACAGCTTGGTAAGACTAGTTTTTTTTCTATTGGTACCAATCATGAGGTGATTGTGGTGGGAGATAAATCAGGCATGGTTTATGTTGTGGATAAAAAGCGGCTAACGGTCAAGAAAAAACTACAGGTCACGAATAAAAGTATCCGGTCTATAACTGTGAGGTCCGATGGGCAAGAGATGTTAATTGGTAGTAGTGATCACCAAATAAGAGTTTATGATATGGAAACCTTCATGCTCAAAAAAGCTATTACCGGACACGAGAATTCTGTGTTCAGCGTCCGGTACTTCCAAGATAGCAATTTGATTTTGTCTGGCGGTCGTGATGCTCACCTCAAGGTCTGGGATGCCAAGAGTTACACATTAGTGGAGGATATAGCGGCACATTTATACACCATTAACAACGTTTGTTTGAGTACGGATGAGAAATACTTCGCTTCCTGTAGTATGGATAAAACCATAAAGGTTTGGGATGCCGAAACGTTAAAGTTGCTAAAGGTTATCGATAAGGATCGTCATGAAGGCCATACTAATTCAGTAAATAAACTCATGTGGTTACCGAATCAAAATTCGTTAATATCTTGCAGTGATGATCGAACCGTTGCTGTATGGGACATCAACTTCAATAGTGATCAACAATGAGGATAACACCATTAGAAATCCGTCAAAAGAGTTTTGAAAAGAAGCTTCGTGGCTATGATAAGGACGAAGTTCAAGCCTTTTTAACGTCACTTTCCCAAGAGTGGGAACGGGTCAATGACGAAAATAAAGAGCTTCGTATCAAATTTGATCAATCTGAAAAGGAGGTTCAAAAGCTGCGTGAAGTGGAAAATTCATTGTTTAAAACACTTAAAACCGCTGAGGATACTGGTGCCAATTTGGTGGATCAGGCAAATAAAGCGGCAGCGCTGCATTTGAAAGAAACGCAAATGAACGCGGAAGCTTTGATGACAGAGGCTCGTGAGAAGGCTAAGGCGATTGTGAATAGTGCCGAAAACCAGGCTCGAAAGATCGTATTGGACATGGAAAATGCGGTGAAGAACCTGGAGTCTAACTATAAAACAATTGAAAATCAGCGAGATAGCGTCTCTCGAGATCTTAAGGTGTTCTCTGCTGATATTTTAGCAAGAGTAGAAAAGCTGGAAAAAGAAAAAGGAGATTTTCAACTGGACCAGCATTTGCAAAAAGTAAAGCAAGTGGTCAATATGTTTGATGAAACCACGGAAAAGAACAAAGTCCAACCAGAGGCCATAAAGCCAATTAAACCGCCGCAAGTACCCGGTTCATACAAACAAAAAGTTTTGACGACGAAGGCTGATATTGAAAAAATGAATAGCCAAAAGATAAAGGAAATAGCGAGTAGCTTAAATCAACCTGCCAAAGAAGAAGAACCCAAAAAAGAGAAACCTAACTTAGTAAAAGCACCGATTAAACGACCTACGCCACCTAAATCTCCGAAAGACGCAGGACAGCAAGGGCAAGGAGCATCTTTTTTTGATGAGTTAGGAGAATAATTATGTTAGCAACCATTGCACTCGAAGGACTCGAGTTTTTCGCTTATCATGGGGTTTATGAGGAAGAGCGTAAAAATGGGAATCAATTTGAAGTAGACCTTTTCGTGGACTACGATGTTAGGCATGCTACCAAGAGCGATGACTTACAGCATACCTTGGATTATGCAGTGCTTTATGAAATTGTGAGAGGCTGTTTTGAAGGATCCGATTATTTAATCGAATATTTAGCCGGAAAAATTATTTCTTCTATCAAAAAATCATATCCTGAAGTCAAAAACGTCAAAGTAAAGGTAAGTAAGATTAACCCTCCTATTGGTGGCACTTGCGACCGAGCAAGCGTAACCATAATGGATTGAAATACACCGCCTTCTTTTGATGAAAAATGTTAACCACAATTGATTGGGCAATACCGTGAACAGGGGACAATCTATGTTGGCTGTTCAATTAAACAGATATAATGTACCATAGGGTGTAGCCTACTCCGACCAGAAGATTGAAAAGCCATACCAGTCTTAACCGGTATGTTATTTTATATCTCCAAAACCCCATCGGATAGAGGAAAAACAGCACCATAAAGGCATTGTGTAAAAAATAGAAGCCACCCATCCCAATTACTCCTAGTGCAAAAAACACTAATCCATATTGGATAAAGAATCTATCCAGCCTGCTACATTTGGTAGTGATCCCATCATCGGAAAGAAGATACCGGTTAATTGGAGTTTTCAATGCGGATTACTTTTGTATTAATTGATTTGAAACTAATTAGGTAACACCATTTCTACACTACAAATGGTATAATCATACCACTAAGCCCATTTGAGTGTGCTTCTAAGAGCAAACTTAAAGTAAAGTCTATTTAAGAGCTGATATAGGTAGCAATATGCCGTTGAAATCAACTCTTTTGAGTTAACACATTATGGGGTCCATATAATTCTGTCCACTTGAGCAATTCAAATGGTGCATTGTACGGCTTTTATAAAGCTAAGGAGTTTACATATAACCGACTCAGCAATAATTGGTT